>DAIPIU010000053.1:0-17610 GCA_036770645.1 Rubrimonas sp.
GTCGAGTACCACGCCTTCGCCTATGTCACCGGCCTGATGGCCACGGCGCGCGACATCGCCGCCGACGCGCCGCACCGCCTGGGCAAGCTGGCCGAGGCGATGTTCGAGAACGTCCGGCTGTGGATGGCGCTCGCCGCCGACGCGGCCTCGGACGGCAACCAGCTTCCCGCCCAGCTTCGCGGGCAGATCATCGGGCTGGCCAATTTCGCCCGCGCCCACATGGCGCGGGTCCTGACCGGGGCCGAGAGCGTGGACGCCCTGATCGACGTCAACATGGCGATCATGAAGGGCCTGCGCGGCCAGTCGGAGGAAGGCGTGGCGTGAACGGGCTCGTCCTCAAGCTGGCGCCGGGCGAGCGGGTGCTCGTGAACGGGGCGGTGATCGAGAACGGCGATCGCCGCACCCGGCTCACGCTCCTGACCCCGGGCGCCCATGTGCTGCGTCTGCGCGACGCGATCCATCCGTCCGAGGCGACGACGCCGGTGCGGCGGGTGTGCTACGTCGCGCAGCTCGCGGTGGCGGGAGAGGCCGGGGCCGAGGAGGCCCGTCGCCAGATCCTCATGGGCGTCGACCAGCTTGCGGGCGTGTTCGACGACGCCGAAAGCGCCGCGGCGCTCGACGCCGCGGCCACCCATGCGATGAACGACCGTTTCTATCCCGCGCTGCGGGCCCTGCGGACCCTGCTGCCGCGCGAGGCGCAGCTGATGGGGGCCGCCGGGCCATGAGCTTCACGCCGATCCTGCCCTTCGGCGGATCGGATGGCTGGGCCTTCCTCAAGGCCTCGCTGACGGATCAGCGCGCGGCCTACGACAGCCAGATCCCGACCGGGGCGCAGATCGACCTCGCGGGGTTCCGCCTGCGCATCGCCTCGGCCCGGACCCCGGCGGCGCTGGCGGACGATCCGGCGCTGCTGCGCGTGGCGCTGCAGGCCTTCGGGCTGGGCGAGACGAAGCCGAAGGCGGGCTTCGTGGTCGCGCAGCTGTCCAAGCCGACCGCGGGGGCGGATGCCGCCAAGGCCTTCGCCGACCCGCGCTGGCACGCCATGGCGCAGGCCTTCGGCTATGGCGGGGACACGCCGCGGGTGGCCGAGCCGGGCTTCGCCGACGAGATCGCCGCGCTGTGGCGCATCCAGGGCTTCGAGAAGGCCGTGGGCGCGGCCGACCCGGCCATGCGCCGGGCGCTGGCCTTCGACCGCGCGACCGCGAGCCTCGCCACCGCCGGCTTCGACGCGGCGCAGGGCTGGGAGAGGGCCGCCGCCGACCCCGCGATCCGCCCGGTGCTGCGCCAGGCGCTGGGGCTGGGGGCCGCCTTCGACGCGGCCGCCCCGGCGCGGCAGGGCGCGATGCTGGCGCAGGCGGCGGCCGCGTCCCTTGGGATCGAGACCGTCGAGGGCTTCAAGACCGACGCCGCGCGCGACGCGGCGCTGAAGGCGTTCTTCGAGGCGGGCCGGCGGCCGCCCCCCTTCAGCCCGACCGGCCGCCCCGGCGACGGGCTGACCGGATGGCGCGCGCTGCAGGGCGGCCTCGCGGCGCGGCGCGACGCGCTGGCGCTGGGCGGGGCCGAAACGCCGGCGCTGCGCCGCTTCGCCGCCCGCATCCCCGCAATCGCCGACGCCGCCGCGCTGGTGGCCGACAAGCCGATGATGCGCACGGCGCTCGAGGCCTTCGGGCTCGGGCGCATGGAACCGACCGACGCCTTCCTGACCGCGGTGCTGGAGAGCGACCCCGACGATGCCGGGTCGTTCGCATCGCGGCAGGCCGATCCGCGCTGGCGCGAGATGGCGGCGGTGTTCGGCTTCGGCGCCGGGGCGGGGCCGCGCACGGCAGAATTCGGCTTCGCCGAGGATTTCGCCGCCCGCGCGCGCATCGCCGCCTTCGAGGAGGCGGCCGGCGCGCGCGACGGCGACCTGCGCGTGGCGCTGATCGTGGACCGGACGCTGGCGACGCTGGCCGAGGCGGGCCTGGGGGCGCGCGAGGGCTGGGACCGCGCGCTGGCGAACCCGACCGTCGCCTACGCCATCGGGCGGGGCCTGCGGCTGGGCGAGGATTTCGCCGCCCTGCCCCCCGCCGAGCGGACCGCGAAGGCGCAGGCGGCGGCGCGCGCGCTGACCGGATCGGACAGCATCGACGCCTTCGCGCGACCGCTGGCGCGCGACACGCTGGTGCGCCGCTATCTGGAGGCCGACCCGACCGCCGAGCGGCCGCGGGGCCTCGGCCAGCCGGTGCTGCCGCTGACGGGGATCGCCGGCTGGGCCTACCTCCAGCGCACGCTGCCGGACCAGCAGGCGAGCTTCGCCAATTCGGCCGGGGTGCGGCGGGAGACCGATTACTTCCGCGACAGGATCGCCACCGTGCGAAGCGCCGAGGATCTGGTGGCCGACCGGCGGCTGCTGGCGGTGGCGCTGGACGCCTTCGGCCTGGGCGATGAGATCGACAAGCGCGCCTTCATCGAGAAGGCGCTGCGCGAGGGGACCGAGAACCCGCGCGCGATGGCGGCGCGGCTGTCCGACCCGCGCTGGCGCGACTTCGCCGCCGCCTTCGGCTTCGGCGACGGCGCGGGGCCGCAGACCGCGCGCGAGGGCTTCGCCGACGGCATCCTCGCGCGCCATCGGGTGCGGTCCTTCGAGAAGGCCGTTGGGGGGATCGACGAGGGGATGCGGCTGGCGCTGAACTTCGACCGCGAGATGGCGGGCTACGCGACCGGACCGCTGAGCGAGACGGCGGTGTGGTTCCGCGTGCTGGGCCAGCCGCCGCTGCGCACCGTGTTCGAGAAGGCCTTCGGCCTGCCGGCCACCTTCTCGACGCTGGATGTCGAGCGGCAGGCCGCGGTGCTGCGCGAGCGCACGCGCCGCGTCGCGGGCGGCGGCATCGCGGCGCTGGCGGACCCCGCCAAGCGCGAGACGCTGCTGCGCCGCTTCCTCGTGGCCGAGCAGCTGGGCGATGCGGTGGGCGCGAACGCCCGCAGCCTGTCGGCGCTGTCGATGCTGCAGGCCATGCCGCGCCTGTCAGTCGACCGGCGCAGCTGAGCCCAGCGCCGCCGCCAGCGCCGCGAAGGCCGAGGCGCAGCCGGTCGAGGGGCTGGAGACGAAGGCCTCGAGCGCGTCGTGGGCGGCGATGGCCTCGTCCACGTCGGGGTCCGATCCGGGCGCGTAGAGGCCGGTGCGGATCATCGGCTCGACATCCTCGTAGGCGCCGATGCGCCGGCGGGCGAGGCCGATCAGCGCGTTCTCGGCGGCGCTGGCGCAGCCCGGCAGGCTGCGCGACACCGACCGGCGCACGTCGACCGCGGGAAAGCGCCCGCGCTCGGCGATAGCGCGTTCCAGCACCACATGCCCGTCCAGCGTGCCGCGGGCCATGTCGGCCACGGGTTCCTCCATGTCCGATCCAGCCACCAGCACGGAGTAGATGGCGGTCACGTCGCCCTGCCCCGCCGCCGCGACGCCCGGCCCGGCGCGCTCGCACAGCGCGGCGATGGCGTGCGCGGTCGAGGGCGGATACGCGCGCAAGGAGGGGGCCTCGCCCGCCGACAGCGCCACCTCGCGGTGCGCCTCGGCGAAGCGGGTCAGGCTGTCGATCAGCAGCAGCACATGCGCGCCCTCGTCGCGGAAGCTCTCCGCCACGGCGGTGGCGAGCCAGGCGGCCTGGCGCTTGGCCAGCGGCGACTGGTCCGAGGTGGCGGCGACGATGACGCTGCGCGCCATGCCGTCGGGCCCAAGCACGCCGTCGATGAACTCGCGCAGCTCGCGCCCGCGCTCGCCGATCAGCCCCACCACGACGACATCGGCGCGGACGCCGCGCGCGAGCTGGGCCAGCAGCGTGGACTTGCCCACGCCCGAGCCCGCGAACAGCCCGATGCGCTGGCCGCGGGCCAGCGGCAGCAGCGTGTCGAAGGCGGCGAGGCCGGTGTCGAGCCGCGCCCCCACCGCGCGGCGGCCCGCGGCCGGGGGCGGCGCGCGGCGCAGGGGGACCGCCCGGGGCCCGTCGGCGAGGGGGCGTCCGTCGAGCGGTGCCCCGAAGGCGTCGACGACGCGCCCGATCCAGCCCGGGCCGGGGCGCACCGCAGGCTCGCCCTCGAGCCAGGCGCGGTCGCCCACCGCCACGCCGTCGCCCGCGCCGAACCACATCGCGCGCGCCCCCTCGCCGTCCATCGCCACGATCTCGGCCGCGAGCGGCGCCCCGGCGCGGCGCTCGACCCGCAGCCGGTCGCCCCGGCGCGCAAGCCCCCCGAGGCCGGTCACGCGCACGCCCGCGCCGTCGACCGCGCCGACCGTGCCCCAGCCGCGCACGGACCGGATGCGGGCGATGTCCGAGGCGAGCGCTGCGAGGTCCATCAGGCGAATTCTCCGACAATGCGACGGGAAAACCCGGCCCGCCGCTCAGACATCGGTAACCGCCCCGCCTTAAGCCGGTCTTGCGATGCGCCGGGAGAAACCCGCATGACCGATCTCGCGATCCTGAAGCTGGCGTCCAGCCTCGCCCGCCATTCGGCGGACCGGCACGCGCTGGTCGCCGAGAACATCGCCAACGCGGACACCCCCGGCTATCGCGCCCAGGACCTGCGCCCCTTCGCGGAGATCGTCGGCCGCGACGCGGGCCGCGCGCGCGAGCCGATGCGCGCCACCCGCCCCGAACACCTTCTGGGCGGAAGCGGCGTCGCATGGGAGGCCGTGCAGGCGACCGCCGCCGACGCCACCAGCCCCAACGGCAACGACGTCGCCCTGGGCGACCAGATGACCCGCGCGACCCAGGCGATGGGCGCGCACGACCGGGCCATGGCCGTCTACGGCAAGACGCTCGCGATCCTGAAGGCCGGCCTCGGCCGCGGTCGATGAGGAACTGACGGATGGATTTCATCAGCAAGTTCAGCGTGGCGGGCACGGGCATGGACGCCCAGGCCCGCAGGCTGCGCGTGATCAGCGAGAACATCGCCAACGCCGACACGCCGGGTTTCCGCCGCAAGGTGCTGAGCTTCGAGGAGGCCGCGCGCACGGGCGGCGTCGCGGTGGCGGGGCTGGGGCTCGACCAGACCGAACTGCCCAGGATCCACGACCCGGCGCATCCGATGGCCGACGCCGAGGGCTATTACGAGGGCTCGAACGTCTCGCTGATCGTCGAGATGGCCGATGCCCGCGAGGCCCAGCGCAGCTACGAGGCGAACCTGCGCATGTTCGACCAGGCGCGCAGCATGTCCGCCGCGCTGCTCGACCTTCTGAAGCGGTGAATCCATGGACGTGCGCGCCCCCCTCGCCGGACGCCTGTACGCCGCCGCCGGCGCGGCGACCAAGCCGGCCGCCCCGGCCGGAAAGGACGACCCTGCGGCCTTCGGCCGCGCGCTGCAGGACAGCGCGATGGAGACGCTGCGCCAGCTGCGCGGGACCGAGGAGACGGTGAAGTCCGGCCTCGCCGGCCGCGCCGACGCGCATTCGGTCGTGCAGGCGCTGGCCGAGACGGAGCTCGCGGTCGAGACCGCGACCACGGTCCGCGACCGCGTGGTGGAGGCCTACAACGAGATCCTGCGGATGCCGGTGTAGGGCCATGACCGAAGGCCTGATCCTCGACCTCTTCCGCGAGACGATGTGGACGACCTTCCGCATGTCGCTGCCGGTGCTGGGCGTGGCGCTGGTGGTGGGCGTGGCCATCGGCCTCGTGCAGGCGCTGACCTCGGTGCAGGAGATGACGCTGACCTTCGTGCCCAAGCTGGCGGCGATCGCCGTGACCTTCTGGATCACCATGGGGGCCACGGGCGGGCTGCTGGTGGCGTTCTGGCAGAACCGCATCCTCGCCCTCGTGGCGGGGGGCTGAGATGCGCCGACCCGCCCATGGCGACGCCGCGCAGGTGCGCCGGCCGGTGTTCTCGCTGCGACCCGGGCCGGCGGGGGCCGGGCGCGCCCTGATCGCGGCCGCGGCGGCGCTGGCGCTGATCGCGATGGCCACGCCCGCGGGGGCGCGGGTCGCGGCGCGGGCGCAGGGGCCGGGCGAGACCTGCCTCGCCGCCGCCGACGCCGCCGCCGACGCGCATGGGGTGCCGCGCGCCGTGCTGCGGGCGCTGACGCGGGCCGAGACCGGGCGGCCGCGCGACGGGCGGCTCGAGCCCTGGCCCTGGACGGTGAACATGGAGGGCAAGGGCGCCTGGTTCGAGACCCGCGCCGAGGCCGAGGCCCATGTGGCGCGCGAGCAGGCGCGGGGCGCGCGCAGCTTCGACGTGGGCTGCTTCCAGATCAACCACCGCTGGCACGGCGAGGCCTTCGCGTCCGTCCATGCCATGTTCGACCCGCGCGCGAACGCGGACTACGCCGCGCGCTTCATGGCGGAGCTGCACGCCGAGACCGGCGACTGGGGCCGCGCCGCGGGCTTCTACCATTCCCGCACGCCCGAATTCTTCACGCGCTACCGCACGCGGTTCGAGCGCATCCTCGCCGGCGCGCCCTCGGACGAACCGCGCCTCGCGCTGGCCCCTCCGGAGCCTGGGCACGACGGCGGCGCCGGCGACGCGGCGGGCGAGCGGCACCCGGTCTGGGGCGTGCGGGCGCGCCGGCTGGCGGAGGACGCCGCGCGCGTCGCCCGGCCGATCCCGCGCTGGAGCGAGCTGGCCGCCGTCGCCCATCCCGCGGGCGGGGTGGCGGTTCGGCTGATCGCCGGCGGCGGCGGCCTGCTGCGCCGGCCGCAGGGCGCGCTGATCGCCCCCGCGCCGCAAGACTGACGCCCATGCCCCCGTCCGCCCTGAACTTCGCCGGGCTGCGCCAGCCCACGGTCCTGCTCGCGGTCGCGCTGATGGGCGTGATCGTGATGATGGTCCTGCCCATGCCGGGCTGGGTGCTGGACGTGGGCCTCGCCGCCTCCTTCGCGCTGGCGATCCTGATCTTCACCACCACCCTGTTCATCGAGCGGCCGCTGGATTTCTCGGCCTTCCCGACCGTGCTGCTGGCCTCGCTGATGCTGCGGCTGTCGCTCAACGTGTCGTCCACGCGCCTCATCATCGGCCGGGGCCACGAGGGGCCGCACGCCGCCGGCCACGTCATCGAGGGCGTGGCGATGTTCGTGATGGGCGACAACGTCTTCCTCGGCCTCGTCGTGTTCTGCGTGCTGCTGATCGTGAACTTCATCGTGATCACCAAGGGCGCGGGCCGCATGGCCGAGGTCGGCGCGCGCTTCGCGCTCGACGGCATGCCGGGCAAGCAGCTGGCCATCGACAGCGACATGGCGGCCGGCGCCATCAGCCACGCCGAGGCGCGCGACCGCCGCCGCGTCGAGCAGGAGGAGACGACCTTCTTCGGCTCGCTGGACGGCGCGTCGAAATTCGTGAAGGGCGACGCGGTGGCCGGGCTGCTGGTGACGCTGCTGAACCTGGTGATGGGCACGGCGGTGGGCGCGGGCGTGCACGGCATGGCCTTCGGCGAGGCCTTCCGCACCTATGCCATCCTGACCGTGGGCGACGGGCTGGTGAACCAGATCCCCGCCGTCATCATCTCGATCGGCGCGGCGCTGCTGCTGTCGAAGGGCGGGGCCTTCGGCGCGGCGGACAAGGCGGTGACGAAGCAGCTCGGCCGCCACCCGCTGGCGCTGGCCACGGTGGCGGGGCTGCTGGGCCTGTTCGCGCTGATGCCGGGCCTGCCCGTGCTGCCCTTCCTCGTCGGGGCCTGCGCGCTGGGGGCCGCCGCCTGGCTTGCCGAGCGCGAGCGCAAGGCGGCGCTCATCGCGCCGCTGGTCGCCGCCACCGCCGAGGAGGCGCCGCGCAAGTCGATCGGCGACGTGCTGGACCTCGACGAGGTGCATGTGCAGTTCGCCCCCGATCTGGTGGCCACCGTGATGGACCCGGCGACCGGCCTCGACGCGCGCATCGCCAACATCCGCAACCATGTCGCCGCTGCCTGGGGCGTGGTGGTGCCCGAGATCCGCCTGACCGACGATGCGGGCCTGCCCGAGGGCACCTACGCCATCCGCATCCAGGGCGTTGAGGTGGCGCGCAACCTGCTGCGCCGGGGCAAGGTGCTGGCGCTGCTGTCCGCCGACCGGCCGCTGGACGCGCAGGGCGAGGACGTGCGCGAGCCGGTCTACGGCGCGCCCGCGCGCTGGATCGACCCGGCGCAGCGCGAGCGGGCCTCGCTGACCGGCATGGCGGTGGTCGGGCCGGTCGAGGTGGTCGCGACCCATCTTCTCGAGACGCTGAAGGACAATTTCGGCCGGCTGATGACGCGCCGCGTGCTGCGCCGGCTGCTCGACGCCTTCGTGAACGTCACGGACCCCGCGCGCGCCGAAAGCAACCGCCGCGTGCTGGACGAATTCGTGCCCGACCGCGTGCCGGTCGAGCTGCTGCAATCGGTGCTGCGGCTGCTGCTCGAGGAGCAGGTCTCGGTGCGCAACCTGCCCCTGATCCTCGAGGCGGTGGCCGAGGGGCGGTCGCTGGGCGGGGCCGAGGCGGTGGCCGAGCATGTGCGGCGCCGACTGGGGTTCCAGCTGGTGGCCGAACTGAAGGAGGCCGACGGCGCGCTGCCCATCATCCAGCTGAGCCAGGACTGGGAGACGCTATTCCGCCAGCATGAGACGGCCGCCGATGGCGGCGTCTCGGACGTCGCCCTGCCGCCGGCCGAGTTCAACCGGCTGGCCAAGGCGGTGGGCGACCGGGCGGCCGAGGCCGCCCGGCTGGGGCGGCGCGCGGTGGTCGCGACCTCGGTGCGGCGGCGGCGCTTCGTGCGCACGGTGCTCGCCGCCAAGGGCGTGACCAACCCGGTGCTGAGCTACGAGGAGATCGGGGCCGACGCCCGCCCCGCGCTGGTGGGTGTCGCGTGACCGCTCTGGCCGCGCTCGCCCCGCTGCTGGGCCTTGCCGAGACGGCCGTGCTGGCCGCGGCGTGCGTGTTCGCGCGCGTCGGCGCGGCGGTGACGCTGCTGCCCGGCTTCGGCGAGACCGCCCTGCCCGCCCGGGTCAAGCTGGGCGCGGCGCTGGCCTTCGCCGCGGTGGTGCTGCCCGCCGCGCTGCCGGTCGCGCGGCTGCCGGACGCGTCTGCCGCGGGCTTCGCCATGGCGCTGATGGCCGAGGCCGCGGTGGGGCTGACGCTGGGCCTGTCGGTCCGGCTGATGATCCTCGCGCTCCAGACCGCGGGCGCGATGGCGGCGCAGAGCACCTCGATCGCCCAGATCATGGGCGAGGGCCTGACCGCCGACCCCCTGCCCGCCTATGCCAACGCGCTGGCCGTGGCCGGCATCGCGCTGGCCTTCGCGCTGGGGCTGCCGATCCATGCCGCCGCGGCGCTGATCGGCAGCTACGAGATCTTTCCCTTCGGCGTCTTTCCGGTGGCGGGGGATCTGGCGGAATGGGGCGTGTCTCGGGTGGCCGGGGCGTTCACGACCGCGCTGGGCATCGCCGCGCCGTTCCTGGCCGCGGCCTTCGCCTACAACGTCGCGCTGGGCGCGATCAACCGCGCCATGCCGTCCCTGATGGTGGCCTTCGTGGGCGCACCCGCGATCACCGGCGGCGCGCTGCTGCTGATGGTGCTGGCGACGCCGCTGGCGCTGTCCGTCTGGGGGGGCAAGCTGCTGATCGCGCTGACCGACCCGTTCGGCCCGGTTCCCTGAGGGCGCGCGATGGCCGAGGGCGAGGACGGCGGTCAGGACAAGAGCTTCGAGCCAACGCCGCGCAAGCTGGAGCAGGCGCGCGAGCGCGGCGACGTGGCCAAGTCGAACGACGTGACGGCGGCCGCGGGCTATCTGGGCCTGCTGGCCGCGCTGCTGGCTCTGGGGCCGGAGGCGGGGCGCGATTTCGCGGCGGCGCTGGCCCCCTTCATCGGCCGGGCCGACGCGCTGCAGGGCGTGCTGCTGGGCCCCGGTGGGCTGGCGCTGGGCGGCGCGATGGTGGGCGGCGCGCTGCTGGCGGTCGCGCCCCTGCTGCTCGTGCCGATGGCGGCGGCGCTGGGCGCGCTGCTGGCGCAGCAGGCGATCGTGGCCGCCCCCGAGAAGCTGATGCCGAAGCTGTCGCGCATCTCGCCGCTGTCGAACGCGCAGCAGAAATTCGGGCTGACCGGCCTGGTCGAGTTCGCCAAGAGCGCGGTCAAGATGGCGCTGGTGTCCGGCGCCGTCTGGCTGTGGCTGCTGGCCGAGGCCGAGACGCTGACCGCGCTGGCGGCGCAGGACGGGCGGGGCCTCGGCGCGCGGCTGGGCGACATCCTGGTGTCGCTGCTGGTCGTGGTCAGCGCCATCGCGGTGGGCATCGCGGCGGTGGACTGGGTCTGGCAGCGCTTCGACCACGCCCGCAAGCTGCGCATGACCATGGAGGAGATGCGCAAGGAAAGCCGCGAAAGCGACGGCGACCCGCAGATGCGCGCCTCGCGCCGCCGCCGCGCCGAGGAGATCGCGACCAACCGCATGATGCTGGAGGTGCCGAAGGCCGATGTGGTGATCGTCAACCCCGAGCATTACGCCGTGGCCCTGAAATGGTCGCGCAAGGCGGGCTCGGCCCCGGTCTGCGTGGCCAAGGGCGTCGACGACGTGGCGGCGCGCATCCGCGCCAAGGCCGCCGAGGCGGGGGTGCCGATCCACCGCGACCCGCCGACCGCGCGCGCCATCCACGCAACGGTCGAGGTCGGCCGCGAGATCCGCATCGAGCATTACCGCGCGGTGGCCGCGGCCATCCGATTCGCGCAGGAGATGCGCGGGCGCGCCCGCCGCCGCGGGGGCGGGCCGTGACCCCGGCGGCGCGGCTGGCGCTGCTGACGCGGCTGGCGGAGCTGCGGGCGCGCCGCGCGCTGGGGGCGCTGGCGGCCGCCCGGGCCGCCGCCGATGCCGAGGCCGCCGCCATCGCGGCCGCCGACCGCGCCAGCCGCGACGAGACCTTCGGCCCCTGCGCCGGCGGGGGGGCCGGGGGGGCGGCGGATGGGACCGCGGGGGGCGCCGTGGACGGGGCGACGCAGGCCGCGCGGTGGCGCCGCCGCGAGGCGCTGGCGGCCGAGGCCTACGCCCGCGGGGCGGCGCTGGCCGCCCGGCGGGCCGAGGCCGAGTCGGCCGAGTCCGAGGCCCGGCGGGCCTGCGCGCGCGAACTGGGCGCGCGCCTGCTGGCCGAGCGGGCGCGGCGCGAGACGGCGCTGGCCGACGCCCGGCGCGCCGAACGGGGCGCTTCGGTTCTGGCCGCGATCCGCGGCCCGTCCCGGCCCTGACCGGGGCGGAGGGCCGGCCGGCGCGGACCGGCCGGCCCAGTGAAAACCCTCTGTGGGCCAGGCTTTTGGCCTGGGCCTGCGGGTTGCGGGCGCCGGCCGGGGCCGCGTCAGTCGATCCCGCGGGCCGCCTCGCGCTCGAGCGCGCGCAGCGAGGGCAGGCGCAGCGATCCGCGCGCCCGGACGACGAGCCCGGCGCGCGCGAGCGCCGAGAGCTGCTTGGTCACCGCCTCGCGGTGGGTGCCGATGTTGGCCGCGAGCGCGGCATGGGTGGGGGCCGGCGCCAGGGTGGCCGCGTCGCCGTCGCCGGCGGCCGCCCGGCCCTGCCGCGCGAGTTCTCGCAGCAGCCGTTCGCGCACATGCAGCGTGGTCTGGTCGCTGACGCGGGCGCCGAGCGCGCGGATGATCTCGACGAGGTGGCGCATGATCTCGAGTCCGACGCCGGGCGCCCGGACCATGACCCCGAGCAGGGCGTTCTGCGACAGCCGCCCGACCCGCACCGGGCCGCGCGCCACGACATCGGCCGAGCGCGCGCGGCCGTCGATGGCGGCGAACTCGCCGAACAGGTCGCCCGCGGCCAGTTCGAGCGACATGAGCATCCGCCCGTCCTCGGCGTGCATCACCACCGCCGCGCGGCCGTCGAGCAGGACGAAGGCATCGGCCCCGCCGTCGCCCTGGCTGAGGATGGCGTCGCCGTCCGCATGCGCCTCGACGCGCAGCGCCGCGGTCAGGGCGGCGCGGTCCCCGACGCTCAGCCGGTCGAGAAAGCGTCTGGCCATCCGCCGCATCCCCAACGCATCGGTCGGCGCATGTGGCGCAGGCCACCCGGCCCCGCCGCCGATTGCATTATGATGAATGCATTCGACCGGGTTTTTTGTTGTTCGACAAGGCGCAGCCGGATTTTCCCGAACGCGCCAGCGTTGCGTTCACGTCGAGCGCGTCCGGCCGCCGCATATTGCGCGGCGGCCGGCACCGTTCCCGCGGCGGCCCCTTGCGCGGATGCGGGAAGGCGTCATGGTCGCGGCTGTCGTCAATATCGGGCAGGTCGGACATGGCGCGAACCGTCTTCATCACCGGCGCCAATCGCGGCATCGGGCAGGCGCTGGCGCGCCTGTGCGCGGCGCGCGGCGATGCGGTGCTGGGCACCGCGCGCAGCCCCGAGGGGTTGGCGGCCATCGAGGCGCTGCGCGCGGTCGGCGACGTGACGGCCTTCGAGGCCGACGTGACCGATGCGGAACGGCTGGAGGCGCTGGCGGGGATGCTGGCGGACCGCGCCGTCGATCTGCTGGTGTGCAATGCCGGCGTCCTGATCGGGCGCGGCGGGATTGCCGATCCCGCGCACACGCCCGCGGCATTCTCTGCCGCCTTCATGACCAATGTCGCGGGGCCGTTCTTCACGGTGCGCGCCTTCCTGCCGCATCTGCGGCGCGCCGCGCATGGGCGGGTGGCCATCCTGACCTCGAGCATGGGCGCCGCGAGCCGCGCGAAGGGGACCGCCTACGGCTATCGTGCCTCGAAGGCGGCCGCGACCAACCTGGCGCGCAACCTCGCGGCGGAACTGAACCCGCTGGGCGTGGCGGTCGGGGCGTTCCACCCCGGCTGGGTGCGCACGCCGATGGGCGGCGAGGGCGCGGAGATCGAGCCGGAGGAGAGCGCGGCGGCCCTGCTGGAGCGCTTCGAGGCGCTGGATCCGGGCCGCGGCTGCGTGCTGGAGGACCATCTCGGCGCGCCCCTGCCCGCCTGAGGCCCGCCTTTCTGTTGGGATTTCCGGATTCATGACCGGTCGTGCACAGGCGGCGGCGCGCGGGCGGAGGCCGCATGGGCGCAGCGCCGCCGATCAGGGCAGGGCGTCGAGCGTGTCGTCCAGCAGCGCGAGGCAGGCGGGATCGCTGAAGCGATGGTCCGCGCCCCGCACCAGCGTCAGTCGCGCGTCGGGCCCGTCGAGCCGGTCGAGCAGGCGCAGCCCGACCGACACGGGCACGTCGGCGTCGGCCGTCCCGTGCAGCAGCCGCACCGGGAACGGCGCGGGGATCGGCGCGCGCAGCACGAGGCGGGGGCGCCCGTCCTCGATCAGGCGGCGGGTGATGGGCTGCGGCGCCGGGTCGTAGGGGTTGGGGCGGAGGACCGCGCCGTCGCGCAGCAGACGCGCGCGCTCGTCGGGCGGCATGGCGGCCCAGATCAGATCCTCGGTGAAGTCGGGCGCGGCCGCCACCCCCAGCAGCGCCGCCACCCGCGCGGGATCGCGCCGCGCGAGGCGCAGCGCGATCCAGCCGCCCATGGAGGATCCGACGAGGATCTGCGGCCCCTCGGTCAGCCGCGCCAGCGCCTCGGCCGCGTCGTCCTCCCAGTCGCCGACGCAGCCTTCGGCGAAGGTGGACGACGAGGCCCCGTGGCCGCGGTAGTCGAAGCGCAGGAAGGCCCGGCCGCGCCGGCGCGCCCAGTCCTGCAGGTGGGCGGCCTTGGTGCCGGTCATGTCCGAGGCGAAGCCGCCGAGGAACAGCACGCCGGGGCGCGACGCGCCCTCCCCCGCCGGCGCCGTTCTGTGATAGGCGAGCCTGCGGCCCGGACCGAGGTCCAGAAACTGCGGAGCATCCATGGCGGCGTCCTTTCCCTTCGTCGCATCCGAGGATAGCCGGGGCGCGCCCGCGCTGGCCATCGGCAAGCCGCTGACGGTGCTGCAGGTGCTGCCGCGGCTGGATGTGGGGGGTGTCGAGCGCGGCGCGCTGGAGATCGCGCGCGCCGTGGTCGAGGCGGGGGGCCGGGCCATCGTGGCCAGCGAGGGCGGGCGGCTTGCGCCCCGGCTCGCGGCGCTGGGGGCCGAGGCGCTGTCGCTGCCGCTGGCCGCGAAGGATCCGGTCACGATCCTGCTGAACGCCGGGCGGCTGGCTCGGGCGATCCGGCGCGAGGGCGTGGACGTGGTGCACGCCCGCTCGCGCGCGCCGGGCTGGAGCGCGCTGATCGCGGCGCGGCGCACGGGCACGGCCTTCGTGACCACCTGGCACGGCGTGCATTCCGAAAGCGGCCCGTTCAAGCGCCTGTACAATTCGGTGATGGCGAAGGGGCGGCCGGTGATCGCGGTGTCCGACTACATCGCGCGCCTGGTGGTCGAGCGGCACGGGGTCGAGCCGTCGCGCCTGGTGACCATCCCGCGCGGCGCGGACCTCGCGGCGTTCTCGGAGGAGCTGGTGAGCGCCCAGCGCGCCATCGCCGTGGCGAAGGCCTGGGGCCTGGTCGAGGACCCGCGGCCGGTGGCGATGCTGCCGGGGCGGCTGTCGCGCTGGAAGGGACAGGGCGATTTCGTCGAGGCGGCCGCGCGGCTGAAGGCGATGCGCGGCCCGGACTTCCTGTGCGTCGTGGTGGGCGACGACGGCGGGTCGGGGCTGGGCGAGCGGCTGCTGGCGCAGGCCGAGGCGGCGGGGGCGCTGGACGTCGTGCGGCTGGTCGGCCATTGCGACGACATGCCGGCGGCCTACAAGCTGGCCTCGGTGGTGGCGTCCTGCTCGACCGAACCCGAAGCCTTCGGGCGCGTGGCGGTCGAGGCGCAGGCCATGGGGCGGCCGGTGATCGCGAGCGGCCATGGCGGCGCGCTGGAGACCGTGGCGCCGGGCGAGACCGGCTGGCTGTATCCCCCGGGCGACACGGCGGCGCTGGCGCGGGCGCTGGACGCCGCGCTGTCGCTGGACCCGCAGGCGCGCGCGGCGATGGGCGCGGCGGGACGCGCCAGGGTCGCGGCGCGGTTCACGGTCGCGGCGATGCAGGCGGCGACGCTGGCCGTCTACGAGCGCGCCGCGGGCCGCGGCTTCGCGGCGGGCTTTCCGCTGTAGCGGCCCGCGATGCGCGCGCGGCTGTAGCGGCCCGCGATTCGCGCGCGGCGGCGCCGGTCCCGGGCGGCGCGCGCGCGCCGCGGTCCGCCCCCACCCGACGACGCCCCGACGACGCCCCCGAGGGAACCCCCGGTTAACCCGGCGCGCGCGAGATGCGCGGACGCGCGGCATTTCGGGGGAGGTTTCCATGCGTCTGGCCTGTCATGTGGCGCGGGGCGACGACGCGCCGGCCCGGATCGCGGCGGCGCTGGCGGCCCGCGCCGCGCCGCCGTCGCTCGCCATCGTCCTGTACGGCGCGCGCTGGCCGCAAGCCGCGGTGGCGGAGGCGCTGCGCGGCGGGCTGGGGGGCGCGCCCGCGATCGGCGGCACCTCGTGCCGCGGCGTGCTGTCGGCGGGCGGGCCGCCCGACCCGTCGGACATCGGGCTGCTGCTGATCGAGGACGAGCGCGGCGACTACGGCGCGGGCATCGCGCCGCTGGGCGGGGATCCGGCCGAGGCCGCGGCGCGGGCGCTGGAGGCGGCGCTGGAAGCCTGCGGCTGCGCGGGCGAGCTGCCGGCCGCGGTCTGGGTCTACCAGCCGCCGGGCAGCGAGGAGCGGGTGCTCGAGGGGCTGCGCGGGGCGCTGGGCGACGGCTGCCCGATCCTCGGCGGCTCCTCGGCCGACGACGACGTGACGGGGGGCTGGTCGCAGCTCGGGCCGCAGGCCGTGGAGGGGCCGGCGGTCGCGGTGGCGGCGCTGTTCCCGTCCTCGCCGGTCGCGGCGACCTTCCAGAGCGGCTATGCGCCCACCGGCCTCGGCGGCACGGTGACCGAGGCCGCGGGCCGGACCATCCGCGCCATCGACGGCCGGCCGGCCGCCGAGGCGCTGAACGGCTGGCTGGAGGGGGCGCTGAGCGCCAGCCTCGGCGGCGGCGGGGTGCTGGCGGAGACCTCGCTCACCCCGCTCGGGGCGCCGATGCGCGACATCGAGGGCGTGACGCTGCACCGGCTGATCCATCCCGCGCGGCTGAGCGCGGAGGGCTGGATCGAGACCTTCGCCGAGACGCCCGAGGGCACCGAGATCGCGCTGATGCGCGGCGGGGCCGAGGCGCTGGCGCGCCGCGGGGGCCTGGCGCTGGACGACGCCATCGGGCTGCTGCCGCACCCCGACCGCTTCGCCGGCGCGCTGATGATCTATTGCGGCGGCTGCATGATGGCGGTGGGCGACCGGCTGGACCTGCTGGCCGACGGCGTCGCGCGGGCGGCGCGGGGCCGCCCGGTGCTGGGGGCCTTCACCTTCGGCGAGCAGGGGCCGATGGGCGGGGCCTGCGTGCACGGCAACCTGATGGTCTCGGCGCTGGCCTTCGAGGGCTGAGGGCTTGGACCGCGCGCCCGAAACGCTGGAGGACGCCCGCGAGGCGCTGTTCCGCATGGAGCGCCGCGTGCGGCAGATGCAGCGGCGGCTCGACCGGCTGGAGGCGGTGGACGAGGCGCTGCGGCAGGCGCTGTCGCAGGACGCGACGGACGAGGACGGCGGCGCGACCTTCCTGCGCGTGACCGCGGCGCTGGCGGGGATGCTGCAGTTCGACCGGGCCATGGCGCTGGTGGCGCGGCCGGACGGGGGGCTGGCCTGCGAGGTCGCCGACGACCCGGCCCTCGCGGGCCTGCGCTTCCGTCCCGGCAGGCTGGCGGCCAAGGTGCTGGCCGGACGGCCCGTCGCGACGACGCTGGGGCTGCTGCTGGACGGCGGCGGGCCGGCGGCGCCGGGGCCGGGCTGCGCCGCCATCGGCGCGCCCTTCGTGCAGGCCGGGCGGCCGGGCTTCGCCGTGTTCCTGCGCTGCGGGGCGGGCGAGCCCTTCGACCGCGAGGACCTCGACACCGCCGCGCAGGTGGCGGTGCTGGTGGCGCAGACGCTGACCCTGCGCGCCGCGGCGCAGGCCTCGGCGGCGCGCGGGCGCTTCCTGTCCTCGATGAGCCACGAGCTGCGCACGCCCCTGAACGGCGTGCTGGGCATGACCGACATCCTGGAGCGCGCCGGGCTGCCCGAGCGCGCGCGCAGCCCGCTGACGGTGATCCGCCGCTCGGCCTCGGAACTGGCGGCGGTGATCGAGAGCATCCTCGGCTATGCGCAGGCCGAATCGGGGACGCTGGAGATGGACGTCTCGAGCTTCGACCTCGTGGCGCTGGCCCGCGGCGTCGCGGCGCGGGCGGCGGCCGAGGCGCGGGCCAAGGGCCTGTCGCTGACGCTGGTCTATGAGTCGGGCCTGCCGACGCGCGTGCTGGGCGATGCCGCGCGCACGATGCAGGTCATGCAGGCGCTGGCCGACAACGCCGTGCGCCACACGCCGAAGGGCTGGGTCGCGCTGCGCCTGTCGGCGCGCGAGCGGGGCGAGCGGCTGTGGATGCGGTTCGAGGCCTCGGACAGCGGGCCGGGCGTCGACCCCGCGAGCCGCGAGGCGGTGTTCGAGCCGTTCAACCAGGGCCGCCACGCCGAGGGGCTGCGCCCGCCCGGCGTGGGGCTGGGCCTGTCGCTGGCGCGGCTGGCGGCGCAGGCGGCGGGCGGGTCGATCTCGGTGGCGGCCTCGGCGGTGGGCGGCGCGGCCTTCACCTTCTCCGCGCCGCTCGACACCGACGCCGCCGCGCCGCCGCCGCCGGGGCCGGGCGC
>DAIPIU010000007.1:0-32015 GCA_036770645.1 Rubrimonas sp.
CGCTCGACGTGACGCCGGCGAGCTGGCCCATCGGCATGGGGCGCGAGTTCCTCGGGGCCTACGACCTGCTGCACGACCGCATCGAGCTGATGGACCGCGCCGACCGCAACACGCGCGCCCGGAGCATCGCCATCGACGGGCTGGACGACCCGCGCGCGGCCGCGGCCCTGCCGCCCGAGCGCCTGTCGGCCCTGCGCGACGAGGTCGCCATGGCGCGCGAACTGCTGCCCGCCTTCGACCGGCAGAGCTTCCTCGAGGGGCACATGACGCCGATCTGGTTCGGCTCGGCCATCAACTCGTTCGGCGTGCAGGAGCTGATGCGCGGCATCGCCGCCTACGCCCCGCCGCCGCAGCTTCGCGCCACCGCCACGCGCGACGTCCACGCGGCGGAGCCGAATGTCACGGGCTTCGTGTTCAAGGTGCAGGCAAACATGGATCCCAAGCACCGGGATCGTGTCGCATTCGTAAGGCTTTGCAGCGGGCATTTCGAGCGCGGCATGAAGCTGCATCACGTCCGCACCGCCAGGCACATGGCGATCGGCAACCCCGTCACCTTCCTTGCCGCCGAGCGCGGGCTGGCCGAGGACGCATGGGCGGGCGACATCATCGGCATCCCCAACCACGGCCAGCTGCGCATCGGCGACGCGCTGACCGAGGGCGAGGACCTGCGCTTCACCGGCATCCCCGCCTTCGCGCCCGAACTGCTGCAGACCTGCCGCGCGGGCGACCCGATGAAGGCCAAGCACCTCGACAAGGCGCTGACGCAGCTGGCGGAGGAAGGCGCGGCAAAGCTGTTCAAGCCGGCCATCGGATCGGGCTGGATCGTCGGCGTGGTCGGGGCGCTGCAGTTCGACGTGATCGCCAGCCGCATCGAGAGCGAATACTCGCTGCCCGTCCGATTCGAGCCGACCCAGTTCGTCAGCGCGCGCTGGGTGTCGGGTCCGAAGGACCGTCTGGAAGCCTTCACCGGCCAGAACCGCGGGCAGATGGCGACGGACCATGACGGCGACCCGGTGTTCATGGTGCGCCTGCAATGGGATCTGGACCGCGTCGCGCGCGACTGGCCCGAGCTGCGCCTGTCGGCAACGAAGGAGACCTTGGTCTAAGTCCCGCGTTACGGCGCTTAATCGGCCGTTAAGCACCAGCCCCGAAAAGTCGTCGCGAATTGACGGGTTTCTGGGAAGGAGGCCGGACATGCTTGCTCAGCCACCGGGCGCAAGGGCGATCGAGGCGGACCGCGGCAGCCAGCGCGACGGCGTGGGCGCAGACTGGCCGATCGGGCGGATCACGGCCGACGACGAGGGGCGGGTGCGGTCCGCCAACGCCGCGGGCGCCGCGCTGCTCGCGCGGCTGAAGGCGGGGCACGGCAACCTGCTGGCGGCGCTCGAGGCGGCCGCGCCGGGCCTGGCGGCGCAGGCGCGGGCGCTCGGCAACGGCCGGGTCCTGCAGCGCCGGCTGACGATCTTCGACGGCACGGTCGTCGCGCTCGAACTGCGCTGCTCCGCCACGGGCTACGAGGCGATCTGGATCGACGAGACGCCCCGCCGCCGGGCCGAGGCGGAGGCCGCGCGCGCCGCCGCGCGCTTCGAGGCCGTGGCGGACGCGGCCGAACGGGCCGGAGTCTACGCGCTCGACGCGAGCGGACGGGTCGCCGCCTGGAGCCGCTCTGCCGCCCGCTTCGATGGATTGCGCCATGCCGAGGCGCTGGGGCTGGACCTCGCCGAGATCCTCGTCCGGCGGCGCCCCGGCCTCGACGCCGCCATGCTGCTGCGCGAGGCGGCCCGGCGCGGGGAGGTCGGCGTCGCCCGGACCGAAGGGGGCACCAAGGCCCTGACGCTGCGCGCCACCCGCGCCGCGGACGGGACGCTGGACGGCTTTGTCGTGATCGTGCGCGAATGCGAGACCCCGGAGGAGGAGCTGCGCCGCCTGGCGGAGACCGACCCGCTGACCGGCGTCCTGAACCGCCGGGCCTTCTTCGCCACGGCCGAGGCCGCCATGGCCTCGGTCCGCATGCGCGGCGAGCCCACGGCGCTGATCGCCTTCGATCTCGACAATTTCAAGAGCGTGAACGACCGGCTCGGCCATGCCGCGGGCGATGCCGCGCTGCGGGCGCTGACGGCGACCGCGCGATCCAACGTGCGCGACGGCGACCTGATCGGGCGGCTGGGCGGCGACGAATTCGCCATCGCCCTGCCCCGCGCCGACATCGACCGCGCCACGCGCATCGCCGAGCGCCTGCGCGCCCGGGTCGAGCGGGCCTGCGCCGCGGCCGCCGATGCCTGCGCATCGCGCCTGACGGCCAGCTTCGGGGTCGCGGCGGTCGAGGCCGCGCAGGCCGGCGTCGCCGAGCTGCTGGCGCGCGCCGATGCCGCGCTCTACCGCGCCAAGGGGGCCGGCAAGAACCGCATCGCCGTGGGCTGACCGGGCGGGACCGCGGCCCGGCCTTTCCCTGCGCCGCAGCCTTCGCTAAGCCGGGCGCAGGGGCGCAGACCGGTGCGGGGGCGAGGGATGAACGAGCGGCGCAACGGCCTGTCCTATCGCGATGCGGGCGTGGACATCGACGCGGGCGAGGCGATGGTCGCCGCCATCGGGCCGGCCGCGGCGGCGACCGCCCGGCCCGGCGTCATGGGGGGGCTCGGCGGCTTCGGCGCGCTGTTCGACCTGAAGGCCGCAGGGTTCTCGGACCCGATCCTCGTCGCCGCGACCGACGGCGTCGGCACCAAGCTGCGGATCGCCATCGACATGACGGAAAGCGACCCCGGCGCGCTCGACGGGGTCGGGATCGACCTCGTGGCGATGTGCGTCAACGATCTGGTCTGCCAGGGGGCGGAGCCGCTGTTCTTCCTAGACTATTACGCGACCGGGCGGCTGGACCCCGAGGCCGGCGCGCGCGTGGTGGCCTCGATCGCCGAGGGCTGCCGCATCGCCGGCTGCGCGCTGGTGGGCGGCGAGACCGCCGAGATGCCGGGCATGTACCAAGGCGCGGATTTCGACCTCGCGGGCTTCGCCGTCGGCGCGGCCGAGCGCGGCGCCCTGCTGCCGCGTGCATGCGCCCCGGGCGACGCGGTGATCGGGGTCGCGTCCTCCGGCGTCCATTCCAACGGCTTCTCGCTGGTGCGCCGCATCGCCGCCGAGGCGGGCCCGGGCTGGCACGCGCCCTGCCCCTTCGGCGACGGCACGCTGGGCGCCGCGCTGCTGGCGCCGACGCGCATCTATGTCGGCGCCGGCCTGCGGCTGGCGCGCAAGGGCGGCGCGGCGGCGCTCGCGCACATCACCGGAGGGGGGCTGCCCGGCAACCTGCCGCGGGTGCTGCCGCAGGGGCTGGGCGCCGCCATCGACCTCGCGGCGTGGCGGCTGCCGCCGGTGTTCGACTGGCTGATGCGCGCGGGCGGCGTGGAGGAGGCCGAGATGCTGCGCGCCTTCAACTGCGGCATCGGGCTGTGCGCCGTGGCGCCTGCGGGGGCGGAGGACGCCGCGCTCGCGTTGCTGGCGGAGGCGGGCGAAACCGCGGCGGTGATCGGCCGCGTGACCGATGACGGCGCCTTCCGCACCCGCGGGGCGCTGCGGCCGTGAACCGGCGGCGCGTGGCGATCCTCGTCTCGGGGCGAGGGTCGAACATGATGGCGCTGCTCGACGCCATGGCCGCGCCGGGCCATCCGGCCGAGCCGGTGCTCGTCGCCTCGAACCGCCCCGAGGCCGACGCCCTGCCCCGCGCCGCCGCGCGCGGCGTCGCCACGGCCGCGGTCGACCACCGCGACTGGGGGCGCGACCGCGAGGGCTTCGAGCGCGCGCTGTCGGCGGAGATCGAGGCGACCGGGGCGGATCTGGTCTGCCTCGCAGGCTTCATGCGGCTGCTGACGCCGTGGTTCGTGGCGCGCTGGCGCGACCGGCTGCTGAACATCCACCCGTCGCTGCTGCCGCTGTTCCGCGGGCTCGACACCCATGCCCGCGCGCTCGAGGCCGGCGTCGCGGTGCATGGCTGCACCGTGCATCTGGTGCGCGACGATGTGGACAGCGGCCCGATCCTGGGACAGGGCGTCGTGCCGGTCGCGGCGGGCGACACGCCGGACAGCCTGGCCGCGCGGGTGGTGGCGATGGAGCACCGTCTCTATCCGGCGGCGCTTGCGGCCTATGCCGGGGGCGCGGTCGCGGTCGAGGGCGAACGGGTGCGCGGCGCGCCGGTGGCGCTGTTTCCACAGGCCATGCCCGTGAATTGATCCAGGGCAAGGCCTGCGAAGCGGAATCATTCCAGGTTCGGCGCGTTCACCGCAGACAAGGAGAACGCGATGACACGCTCCCTCATCCTCGCCGCCGCAGCGGCGCTCGTGGCGCAGGCCGCGCTGGCGGACGACGCCGCGCTGCGCGCCGAGGCGCTCGGCTGGTTCGAGCCGATCCCGACCAACCCGCCCGCGCTCGACGGCAACGTGACGACGAAGGCGCGCGTCGACCTCGGGGCCATGCTGTTCTTCGACCCGCGGATCTCGCGCTCGGGCATCTTCTCCTGCAACTCGTGCCACAATGTCGGCATGGGCGGCGTGGACGGGCTCGAGACCTCGATCGGCCATGGCTGGCAGAAGGGGCCGCGCAACTCGCCGACCGTGTTCAACGCGGTGTTCAACGCGGCGCAGTTCTGGGACGGTCGCGCCCCCGACCTCGCGGCCCAGGCCAAGGGCCCGGTGCAGGCGCGCGTCGAGATGAACAACACGCCCGAGCGCGTCGAGCAGACGCTGGCCTCGATGCCGGCCTATGTCGACGCCTTCGCGGCGGCCTTCCCGGGCGAGACGGCGCCGCTGAGCTTCGACAACATGGCCAAGGCCATCGAGTCCTTCGAGGCGATGCTGATCACGCCGAACGCGCCCTTCGACCAGTTCCTGATGGGCGACGACAACGCCCTGAACGAACAGGAGAAGCGCGGGCTCGCCGCCTTCATGGACACCGGCTGCGCCGCCTGCCACGCGGGCGTGAACTTCGGCGGGCAGGAATACTATCCGTTCGGCGTCGTCGAGAAGCCGGGCGCGGCGATCCTGCCGCCGGGCGACCGCGGCCGCTTCACGGTCACCGAGACGGCCGACGACGACTACGTCTTCCGCGCCGGCCCGCTGCGCAACATCGCGCTGACCGCCCCCTATTTCCACTCCGGCACGGTGTGGGAACTCGAGGAGGCCGTCGCGGTGATGGGCTCGAGCCAGCTGGGCGAGACGCTGTCGGACGCGCAGATCGCCGACATCACCGCCTTCCTGCGCTCGCTGACGGGCGAGCTGCCGACGGTCGCGCATCCGGTCCTGCCGCCCCGCACCGCGGCGACCCCCCTGCCCGACGCGATGTGAGGCGCAGGCCCGGCGGCATCGCCCGCCGGGCACGCCCATCGCGACGACGATCCCCGCGCGCCCCCGGGCGCGCGGCTTTCGCTTGCGCCCTCAGGCCCCCAGCCGCGCGGCGAGACGGGCCCGGGGCAGCGGCACGGCTTCCGCCCCCACCGCCGGCGCCGCCATCGCGGTCAGGAAATGGCCCGTCAGGCGAAGGGCCGCCGCAACATCGCCCGGACCGGCCGGGCCGCCGTCTCGCAGGAACCCCGGCAGCGGCAACAGCCGGTCGGCCCAGGGCTCGCCGGCCTCCGCCGTGACCGCGCGGCCGGTCTGCGGCGAGACATAGGCCAGCCCCAGCGTCGCGCCGGTCAGCGCGCAGGCGCGCAGGTCGAGCCCGAAGCCCAGATCGGCGAGCAGCGCGAGCTCCCAGCGCGCATAGGTCGCCGGCCAGTCGGGCGCGCCGGCCAGCGCGTCCATCAGCGCCGCGGTGCGCGGATAGAGGCCCGCCACGGCCTCGCGCTCGGGCAGGAAGGCGCAGAGCAGGCAGGTCGCGGCGCCGAGGCCGGCAAGCCGGTCGGCCCCGGCCATGATCGCGGCGGCGCGGGCGCGGGCGGGCTCGACCCGCAGCGTGCCGAGATGGTCGTCGAGCCGGGCCCGCCATTCCGCGAGCAGCGTGTCCCCGGGCTGGAGCGCGGCCATGCGCCGCCCGCCCCCGCCCTTGACCACGCCGGCCCTTCGCGACCCGTCCTCGCCCAGCAGGTCGAGGATGGCGTCGGCCTCGCCGAGGCGCCGCGCCGCCAGCAGCAGCGCCTCGCCCCGCCAGTGCAGCACCGGCGCGCGGGCCTCAGGCGGCCAGCCCGCGCCGCGCCAGCATCGCCTGCGGGTCGGGGTCGCGGCCGCGGAAGGCGCGGTAGGCATCGGCCGGATCCTGGCGCCCGCCGGCCGACAGCACATGCGCCTCGAGCAGCGCCGCCGCGTCGCGGTCGAACACGTCGCCGGCCTCCTCGAAGGCGCCGAAGGCGTCGGCGTCCATCACCTCGGACCACATGTAGCTGTAATAGCCGGCCGCATAGCCCTCGCCCGAGAACACATGCGCGAAATGCGGCACCCGGTGGCGCGGCCCGATCTCGGGCGGCATCCCGAGGCCGGCCAGCGTCGCGGCCTCGAAGGCGACCGGGTCGGCCACGCCCTCCGCCTCGTGCAGCGCCAGATCGACGAAGGCGGAGGCGAGGTATTCCACCGTCGCGAAGCCCTGGTTGAAGGTCTCTGCCGCGCGCAGCCGCGCGATCAGCGAGGGCGGCATCGGCCTGCCCTGCCCGTCGCGGGCATGGGTAGCGAGCACCACGGGGTCGGACAGCCAGTGCTCGTAGAGCTGCGAGGGCAGCTCCACGAAATCGCGCGCGACATTGGTGCCGCTGATCGAGGGGTAGGTGACGTCGGACAGCAGGCAGTGCAGCGCGTGGCCGAATTCATGGAACAGCGTGCGCGCGTCGTCGAAGGTCAGCAGGTCGGCCCCGTCGCCGGAGCGGGCGAAGTTCATCACGTTCACCACCACCGGCCGCACCCGGCCGTCGAGGTTGCGCTGGCCGCGGAAGGTGCTGCACCACGCCCCGGAGCGCTTGGAGGGCCGCGCGAAGTAGTCGCCGAGGAACAGCCCGACATGCCCGCCGTCGCGCGCGACCTCCCAGGCGCGGACGTCCGGATGGTAGGCCGGGGCCTCGGGCGCGGGGCGGAAGGACAGGCCGAACAGGCGCGCGGCGCAGTCGAAGGCGGCCTCGATCACGCGCTCGAGGCGCAGATGCGGCTTCACCTCGGCCTCGGACAGGGCGAATTCGGCCGCGCGGCGCTTTTCGGCGTAATGCCGCCAGTCCCAGGGCGCGAGGTCGTGGTTGGCCCCTTCCGCGCGGATCAGGGCGCGCAGGGCCTCGGCCTCCTCGGCCGCCCGCGCCTTGGCCGGGCCCCAGACCCGGGTCAGCAGGCCGCGCACCGCGTCGGGCGTGCCGGCCATCTCGGGGTCGAGCTTGAAGGCGGCGTAGCTGTCGAAGCCCAGCAGCCGCGCCCGCTCGCGCCGCAGCGCCAGCGTCTCGGCCACGATGGCGGCGGTGTCGGTGTCGCCGCCGTTCGCGCCGCGGGCGATCCAGGCGCGGTGGGCGGCCTCGCGCAGGTCGCGCCGGGTCGAGAAGGTCAGGAACGGCTCGATGAGCGAGCGCGAGAGCGTCACCACATGGCCCTCCGCCCCGCGGGCGCGGGCGGCGTCGGCCGCGGCGGCGCGCACGAAATCGGGCAGGCCCGCCAGATCCGCCTCGGCCAGCGGCAGCGCCCAGGCGCGCTCATCGGCGAGCACCGCCTGCGCGAAGGCGGCCCCCAGCGCCGCCAGCCGCTCCATGATCGCGCCCATGCGCGCCCGGCCCTCGGGCGACAGGCGCGCGCCGGCGCGCACGAAGCGGCGGTGGGTCAGGGTCAGCACCCGGTCCTGCTCGGGCGTGAGACCGGAGCGGTCACCCTGCGCCACGGCGTCGACGCGGGCGAAGAGCGCCGGGTCGGTCAGCGTGTCCGAGGACAGCCGCGCGAGCTGCGGCGCGACCTCGCGCTGGATCGCCTCGAGCGCGTCGCTGGCGTCGGCCCCCAGCAGGTTGAAGAACACCCCCGCCACGCGGTCGAGCAGGCGGCCGGAGCGTTCCAGCGCCTCGACGGTGTTGGCGAAATCGGGCGGCGCGGGGTCGGCGGCGATGGCCGCGATCTCAGCGCGGGCCTCGGCGATCGCGGCGTCGAAGGCGGGGCGGAAGTGCCCGGGCTCGATGGCGGCGAAGGGCGGCAGGGCGAAGGGCGCGGTCCAGTCGGCGAGCAGCGGGTTGGTCATCGGGAGCTCCGGGATCGACGGCCCCCCACAGCTAGGCCGTCGCGGCCCGCGCCGCCAGCCCGGGGCGCGCGCGCGCGATCAGCCCAGCCGCGCCAGCGCCGCCGCCGCCGCGGCCAGCCCCGAGGCATGAGCCCCCGCGGCGTCGCCCCCGGGCAGCCAGTCCCCGGCGGCGATCAGCCCCGCATGTGCGAGGCAGGGCGCGCCCAGCGGGCCGGTGGCGCGGGCGTAGCGCCAGCGATGGGCGCGCGCGTGGAGCGCCGCGTCTGGGTCGGCGCCCAGCGCCGCGGCCGCCTCGGCCAGCATGGCGGCGGCGACGGCCTCGGCCGGGTCCTCGAGATGCGCCAGCGTCCACGCCGCGTCGGCATGGGCGACCCAGCGGTCGGGCGCGCCGGCCCGCCCCGGCTTGGACGAGGAACGGACGAGGCGGGCGGTCGCGCCCTTGCCCGCGCGGTCGTCCGGCCCCGGGACGGGCGCGGTCCAGGCCGCCATCAGCGTCCAGCAGGGGGCCATGCGGGCGCTCGCGGCAGGGCCGGCGATGGCGGGGATGGCGGCGCACAGCCGAACCGTCTGGGGGGCGGGCGCGGCGACGAGAACCGCCTCGAAAACGCCCGCATCGGCACCCTGCGCCCCATCCGGGAGCATCGCGCGCCAGCGCGCGCCCTCGGGCGCGACCGTCGCGACCTCCGTGCCGAAGCGGATGTCGAGCCCGGCGGCCAGCCCGCGCACCAGACCGCTCATGCCCGGCAGGCCGACCGTCCCGCCGCCCCAGGGCGCGGCGTCGCCGGCGGCGACGGCGGCGAGGAGGAAGGCCGCGAAATCCCCCGCGCCCGGGCCGACCAGCGGCGCGCCATGGTCGAAATCGAGGCCGTCGGCCGTGCGCCGCGTCGCGAGCCGCCCGCCGAGGCCGCGGCTCTTCTCGAACACCGTCACGGCGACGCCGGCATCCGCGAGCGCCCGCGCCGCCGTCAGGCCCGCGAGCCCCGCCCCGATCACCGCCGCCCGCGCCATGGCCCCGCCTCCCCGCCGCCCGGAGCGGACCCTAGGGCCGAACGCGGGCCGAGGGAAGCCTGTCCTCAGTCGGGACCATTGTTTTAAATAGGGAAATATGGTTAACGCGTAAACGGGACGTTACCCGCGCAGGCCCGCCGCGGCGGGCGCGGCGGCGGCGCGCCGCGGCGGCACCGCGCGCTCAACGCTCGGTGAACTTCACCTCGATGCGGCGGTTGCGGGCGTCGCCTTCGGGAGTGCGGCTGGTGTCCACCGGCTGGAACGGGCCGAAGCCGGCCGCCACCAGCCGCTCGGGCGGCAGGCCCTCGACCTCCGACAGATGGCGCACCACCGACAGGGCGCGGTCCTGGCTGAGGCGCCAGTTGAACTCGACCGCGCCGGTCGCGTCGGTGTGCCCGTCGACGCGCAGCGCCCAGTCGATGCCCGGCGGCACCTCGGGGATCACCTCGCGGATGGCCTCCGCCAGCCGCGCGAGCGAGGCGCGGCCCGCCGCGCCCAGTTCCGCCGAGCCGCGGTCGAACAGCACCTCGGACTGGAACAGGAAGCGGTCGCCAACCACCGTCACGTCGTCGCGGCCGGCGAGGATCCGGCGCATCCGCCCGAAGAATTCGGAGCGGAAGCCCGCGAGGCTCTCGTTCTCGGCGCGCAGCCGCTCGGCCTCGCGGCGCTGGAGCGACGCCTCGCGCGCCAGCGCGGCGTTCAGGCGCTGGCCTAGCGTGGCGATCTCGACGCGGGCCGCGCGGTCCGCGGCCTCCGACGCCGCGAGCCGGGCGCCGAGCGCCGAAAGCTGTTCGCGCAGGGCGCGCGTCTGGGCGTTGAGCGCGGCCAGTTCGCGCGCGCGGTCGGCCGACACGGCATCGGCCTCGGCCAGCCGCGCCTCGGCCACGATGCGCAGGGCGCGCTCGGCGTCGCGCGCCTCGGCCGCGGCCGCCTGTTCCTCGGTCAGCTCGGTCGCCGCCGCCTCGGCGGCGGCCAGCAGCGTCAGGGTCTGCTCCGCCCGGCGGCGCTCCTCCTCCAGCACCAGCGCCAGCGCCGACAGCTCGCTGTCGGCATCGGCCAGCCGCGCGCGCAGCGCCTCGGCGGCCGCGGCCTCGAGCAGGCGCTGCGCCTCGGCCGCCTCCGCGGCCTCGCCCCGCGCGGCGGCCTGCGCCTGCGCCGCGGCGAGGTCGGTGCGCAGGCTGTCGGCCAGCGCCTCCATCGCGGCGGCGCGGGCGGCGGCCAGACGCGCGGCCTCGGCCTCGGCGTCGGTCTCGGCGCGCAGGCGCGCGAGCGCCAGCGCCGCCGCCTCCGCCTCGGACAGCGCCGCGTCGCGGGCGGCCTCCGCCTCGCCGGCGCGCGCGGCCTGGGCCGCGGCCTCGGCGCGGGCGGCGTCGCGTTCCGACAGGCCCAGCGCGAGGCGCGATTCGAGGTCGTCCGCGCGGGCGGCGGCGGCGTCGCGCTCGGAGGCCAGCGCGATGGCGAGCGCGTCGAGCCGCGCGCCCTCGGCCCGCGCCTCGGTCAGCGTGGCGGTCAGGCGGGCGATCTCGCCGCCCAGATCCTCCTCGCGCGCCTCGGACAGGGCCAGCGCATTCGACAGCGCGGCGAGGTCGAGCGTCAGCTCGCGCAGGCGGCGCTCGTTGCCGGTGATGGTCTCACGCAGGGTGAACTGCACGATCATGAAGATCGACAGCACGAAGGTCAGCACCAGCAGCAGCGCCGTCATGGCGTCGACGAAGCCCGCCCAGGGCGGGTCGGCCGTCCGTCCGCGGCCCCGGCGCGCGACCGCCACGGCGCTAGCGCCGCGCCGCGTCGGCCAGCGCGACGACCGCGCGGGTCACCGCGGCGAGCTCGGCGCGCAGCTCTGCCACCGCGTCCTGGCGGCCGACCGCGATCTCCTCGAGCAGGCGCAGCAACTGGCGGTCGATGCTGCGGATGCGCCCGCGCACCTCGGCGTCGCCGTCGAGCGCGTCGCCGCCATGCGCGCCCCGGGCCTCGAGCGCGCCGGCGATGCGCTCGAGCAGCGCGGTCTGACGGGCGGCGACCGCCGGATCGGGGCCGGACGCGGGCGAATCGAGGCCCGCGGCCAGCCGCGCCACCGCCTCGGTCAGCGCCTGGAGGCGCACCGCCTCGGCCGCCCTGCGCTCCTCGGCCTTTTCGATCAGGCGTCCCAGATCGGCGAGCTGCGCGCCGGTGCGCTCGACCAGCCCCACCGCGATCTCGCCGGCGCCGGCGTCGGGGTCGAAGCCGATGCGGGTGATGCCCGACAGCCAGTCCTCGAGCTCGCGGTGGAAGCGGTTCTGCGCGTGGCCCACGAACAGCTCGAGCAGCCCGATCACCAGCGAGCCCGCGAGCCCCATCAGCGAGGTCGCGAAGGCGGTGCCCATGCCGCCGAGCTGGTCCTCGAGCCCGCGCATCAGCCGGTCGAACACCGCCCCCCCGCTCGCGTCGCCCTCGGCGGGGGCGAGGTTGCGGATGGTGTCGACCACCGCCGGGACGGTAAGCGACAGCCCCCAGAAGGTGCCGAGAAGGCCGAGGAAGATCAGCAGGTTGGCGATGTAGCGCGTGATGTCGCGGCGCTCGTCCAGCCGGTCGCCCACGCTGTCGAGGATCGAGCGCGCGGAACTGGCCGAGATGGCCGAGCGCGCGCGCGCGTCGCGCAGGATCGCGGCCAGCGGGGCCAGAAGCGCGGGGGGCTCGACGAATTCATGGCCGGGGCGGTCCTGCGCGAAGCCCTCGATCCACGACACGGACGAGACCATCTGCGCCACGGCGCGGAAGCAGGCGAACACGCCGATCAGGAACACGCCGAAGATCACGGCGTTGAGGTAGACGCTGGACTGGAAGACCGCGGTGATCTCGCGGTAGAGAAGCCAGCCGATGGTGCCGACGGCGATCATCACCGACAGCATCAGGACGATCTGGCGCACGGGCTGCGAGAACGCGACGTCCCGCTCGATCGACCCTCTCGCCACGCGCGCCTCCGCCCTCTCGGGGACCGCGATCCCCCTGCATGCCCTGTAGCCCGGCGCGGCCCGCGGCGAAACCGGAAAGGCGCGAGAATGCCGGCGCTTGCGCGCCGCTGCGGCGCCTGCGCCTCAGGCGGCGCGCAGCAGGGCGAGCAGCGTCTCCGCGACCTCCGGGTTCGCCGCCATCACCGAGCCGCTGGCCAGCGGGTCGGCGCCGTCGGTCTCGGTGTCGCGCACGATGCCGCCGGCCTCGCGCACCAGCAGCAGCCCGGCCGCGATGTCCCAGGCGTTGAGCTTCCGCTCCCAGAACCCGTCGAGCCGCCCGGCCGCCACCCAGGCCAGATCCAGCGCCGCCGCCCCGTTGCGCCGCACACCCGCGCAGCGCGGCATGAGGTGCGCGAGGTCGCGCAGGGTGCGCGGCAGCTCGCGCGAGCCCATGAAGGGGATGCCGGTGCCGAACAGCATCTCGCTCATGTCCCGCCGCCCGGAGACGCGCAGGCGGCGGTTGTTCATCCAGGCGCCCGCGCCCTTCTCGGCGGTGAACAGCTCGTCCTTGGCGACGTCGTAGACCACGCCCGCGGTGATCTCGCCCTTGCGCTCCAGCGCGATCGAGATGGCCCAGTGCGGGATGCCGTGCAGGAAGTTGGTGGTGCCGTCGAGCGGATCGACGATCCAGGTGTGCATGCCGTCGGTCCCGGGCACCGCGCCCCCCTCCTCGCCGAGGAAGCCGTAGGCGGGGCGGGCGCGGGCGAGCTCCTCGCGGATCGTCTTCTCGGCGCGGCGGTCGGCGGCCGAGACGAAATCGCCCGCGCCCTTGACGCTGACCTGCAGGTTCTCGACCTCGCCGAAATCGCGCGCCAGACCGCGCGCGGCCTTGCGCGCGGCGTTGATCATCACGGTCAGGTTGGGCGACGCCATGGACATCGGGGGCCTCCGGGGCCTTGCGGGGGGACGCCCCCGCAGGCTGCGGGATCGCCGCGGTCATAGCCCGCGCCGGCGCCGCGCCGCAACAGCGCGCGGCGCCGGCCGTCAGATCAGCGCGCGCACCCGGCCGGCCCAGGCGCGGTAGGCCTCGCCGAAGGCGGCCTCAAGCACGGCGGCCTCGGGCTTCGCGAAGCGCACGACCAGCACCCAGGCGTAGAGCGGGGCGAACAGCAGCGCGGTCGCCTCGCCGCCGCTCAGCGCCCAGCCGGCGACGATCCAGCTGAGGCCCCGGTAGATCGGGTTGCGGACCAGCGCGAAGGGCCCCGCGGTCAGCAGGGCGCGCGGCTGGCGCCGCGGCTCGATGGGCGTGCCGGCGCGGCGGAACTGCCACGCCGCCCAGAGGATCCAGACCAGCCCCGCCGCGATCAGCGCCCGGCCCGGCCAGATCGCCCAGCCGGGCAGCGGCAGGATGGCGACGCTCTCGGACCACAGCCAGACGGCGAGCATGGCGAGGGCGCCCCAGACCGGCGGCAGGTCGAGCCGGGCGAGGCGCGCCGTCACGGCGCCACCGGCACGTTGTCGATGAGGCGCGCCCGCCCGAGCCGCGCCGCGGCGAACACCCGCGCGGGGCGCGCGGGATCGTGGCGGTCGAGCGCCGCGAGGCTGTCGGCGTCGCGCGCCTCGAGGTAGTCGACCGCCGCGAAGCCCGCCGCCAGCACGGCGGCGCGCGCCCGCGCCGTCGCCGCGGCGGGGTCGGCCCCGCCATGGATCGCCGCCGCCGCCGCGCGCAAGGCCGCATGCAGCGCCGGCGCGACGGCCCGCTCGGCCGCGGTGAGGTAGCGGTTGCGCGAGGACAGCGCGAGGCCGTCGGGCGCGCGGGCGGTGGGGGCGCCGAGGATCCGCGTGGGGATGTCGAGGTCGGCGGCGAGGCGGCGGATCACGGCAAGCTGCTGCCAGTCCTTCTCGCCGAACAGCGCGACATCGGCCTGCGCCTGGTTGAGGTATTTGGCGACAACCTGCGCCACGCCGTCGAAATGCCCGGGCCGCGCGGCCCCGCACAGCACCTCGGTCAGCCCGGTCACGCGCACCTGCGTGGCGAAGCCCGGCGGATACATGGCGTCGAGGCCGGGGGCGTAGAGCAGGTCGCAGCCCGCGCCGGCCAGCAGCGCGGCGTCGGCGCCCTCGTCGCGGGGATAGGCCGCGAAATCCTCGGCCGGGCCGAACTGGGTGGGGTTCACGAAGATCGTCGCAACGACGCGCCGCGCCTGCGTCCGGGCTAGGGTCACGAGTCCGAGGTGGCCCTCGTGCAGCGCGCCCATGGTGGGGACCAGCGCCACGGTCTCGCCCGCCCTGCGCCAGGCGGCCGCATGCGCGCGCAGGTCGGGAACGGTGCGGACGGTGTGCAAGGGGCTCTCCGTTCGGCTCGGCGCGGCCCGGCGGGCGCGCCGCCGGGCATAGCGCAGGGCGGGCCGGAGGAGAAGCGCGCAGCCGCGCAACGGGATCGGTCGGCGGCGGCGGATCGCGACGGGCGGAACGGCGGGACCGCGCCGGGCCTCAGAGCGCATCCTCGGTCTCGCCGACCCGGATGTCGGCGCAGCCTGTCTCGACGAAGGCGCGCAGCATCGCCGCGAAGCCCGGCACCGACGCGGAGCCGAGATCGACCCTGAAGCGCCAGCCATCCGCGTCGGCGAGCGGACCCTCGAGGCTGTGGACGACGCCAAGCAGATCCGGGCTCTCCTCGCCGAACCGCGGCTGGAACCATTCGAGGAACCACCGCCGCAACGGGGTCCAGTCCGGCGAGCCGGAGCCGCGACGCAGGCGCACGTCCGCTGCCGACCAGTCGAAGGTCGCGACCCGCGCCGAGCGCCCCCGCCCGAGCGGCACGCGCACCGGGGCGAAGCCGATCGGCCCGCCGCCCGGAACGCTTCCCTGCAGCCACCGGCCGTCGCGCAGGAGGCGGAGGTCGCGGCGGCAGGGCAGGCGCAGCGGTTCATGGCGCAGGATCCGTCCGCCATCGTCGCGCTCGACCGATTCGGCCTCGACCTCGACCCCCGAATCGAGCGCGGCGGCCAACGCCTCGAGCAGCGCCGCGACGTGGATGTCGCGCACCGGTCCCAGCACGTCCTGCAGGCCGTCGGTCCCGTCCATCGCGCACCCTCCCACCGGGGCCGTCAGGCCCGCTTCCATGCGACGCCGAACTCGGCGAGCGCGCTCTCGATCCCCGGCGGCAGGCCCGCCCCGTCGTCGCGCCCCGACAGATCCGCGGGCGCATCGCCGACGGCGAGGTAGCGCCAGCCCTGGAACGGGCGCGCCGGCCGCGGTTCGGTCCGGACGACCGGGTTCGCGAGGCGGATGCCGCAGCGCGGCGCGCCCTCCCCCGTGTCGACCGGTTCGAGCGCGACGATCCTCTGGCGCGCCCGGACGGCGCCCCCGATGACCCAGTAGAGCGAGCCGCCGGCCAGCAGCGCCTCCGCCCGTTTCGGCCACTGCCGCGTGACGTGCAGCAGGGTGTCCGCCCGGCCCGCAGCGCGCTCGCGCGCCGCCCATTCGTCGCGCCAGGCTTCGAGATCCTCGACGGTCGCGGCCCCGACGCAGAGTTTCAGCAGGTGAGTCGGGGCGTGTCCGTCCATTGCGCCCTACTCCTTTGGTCGTAGCTGCATTAAAGCTCTAATGCCGCGGAACGCCAGACCCGCGAGGGGGCGGACGTCAAAAAAAACTGACAGGGTATCGATTTGCTACCGATGACAGGGAAACCTGCAGGATTGACCGGCACGGCGCTGGTTCCTACTATGTTCGCGAACCGGAGGCCGACCCGATGACCGACTTCGCCGCGCCCATCGCCGAGCAGATCTGGGATGCGAAATACCGCCTGAAGGACGCGGAGGGCCGCGCGCTCGACGCGACCGTGCGGGACAGCTGGGCGCGCGTGGCGCGGGCGCTGGCCGCGGTCGAGCCCGAGGCCGGGCGCGCGGCGCGGGAGGCCGAGTTCCGCGGCGCGCTCGAGGATTTCCGCTTCCTGCCCGCCGGCCGCATCCTCTCCGGGGCGGGGGCCGGACGCGCGGTGACGCTGTTCAACTGCTTCGTGATGGGGACCGTGCCCGATTCGCTGTCGGGGATCTTCGCGCATCTGCGCGAGGCCGCCCTGACGATGCAGCAGGGCGGCGGCATCGGCTATGATTTCTCGACCATCCGCCCGCGCGGCGCCGCGGTGCTGGGGGTGGCGGCCGACGCGTCGGGACCGCTGTCCTTCATGGATGTCTGGGACGCGATGTGCCGCACCATCATGTCGGCCGGGGCGCGCCGCGGCGCGATGATGGCGACGCTGCGCTGCGACCACCCCGACATCGAGGCCTTCGTCGAGGCCAAGCGCGACCCGGGCCGCCTGCGCAACTTCAACCTGTCGGTGCTGGCGACGGACGCCTTCATGGCCGCGGTCGAGGCCGATGCCGACTGGCCCCTGCGCTTCGGCGGCGAGACGGTCCGCACCATCCGCGCGCGCGGCCTGTGGGACGCGATGATGCGCGCGACCTACGACGTGGCCGAGCCCGGCGTCATCTTCATCGACCGCATCAACGCGCTGAACAACCTGCGCTATTGCGAGACCATCGCCGCGACCAACCCCTGCGGCGAGCAGCCCCTGCCCCCCTACGGCGCCTGCCTGCTGGGCTCGGTCAACCTCGCGCGGCTGGTGCGCGACCCGTTCGGGCCCGCCGCCGCGCTCGACGAGGCGGCGCTCGCGGACCTGACCGCGACGGCCGTGCGCATGATGGACAACGTGGTGGACGCCTCGCGCTTCCCCCTGCCCGCCCAGGCCGAGGAGGCGGCGGCCAAGCGGCGCATCGGCCTCGGGGTGACCGGCCTCGCCGACGCCCTGCTGATGGTCGGCGCGCGCTACGGCGAGGCGGAGGCGCTGCGGCTGACCGACCGCTGGCTGGGCCTGCTGTCGCGCGCCGCCTACCGCGCCTCGGCGCGCCTGGCCGCCGAGAAGGGCGTCTTCCCCCTCTACGACCGCGACGCGATCCTCGCCGCGCCGCATGTCGCGGCGCTCGACGCCGACACGCGCGGCCTGATCGCGGCGCATGGGCTGCGCAACGCCCTGCTGACCTCGATCGCGCCGACCGGCACGATCTCGCTCTATGCCGGCAACGTCTCGTCCGGCATCGAGCCGATCTTCGCCGCCGCCTACACGCGCAAGGTGCTGCAGAAGGACGGCACGCGCGCCGAGGAGGAGGTGACGGACTACGCGGTCGGCCTGTGGCGGCGGCTGAAGGGCGCGGCGGCCCCCCTGCCCGACGCCTTCGTCGACGCCCAGAGCCTGAGCCCCGCCGCCCATGTGGCGATGCAGGCCGCGGCGCAGCGCCATGTCGACAGCTCGATCTCCAAGACCATCAACGTGCCCGCCGACATCGCCTTCGAGGCCTTCAAGGACGTCTACGCGATGGCCTGGGCGCAGGGCTGCAAGGGCTGCACCACCTATCGGCCCAACGCCGTGACCGGATCGGTGCTGTCGGTCGCGGCGCCCGGCGCGCCGGCCTCCGAGGCCCGGGCGCCCGCCCCCGCGCCGGAGCCGCAGGGCGAGGTCGTCTACATGGCGCGGCCGCTGGAGCGGCCCGTCAGCCTGCCGGGCGCGACATACAAGCTGAAATGGCCCGAGAGCCAGCACGCGATCTACGTCACCATCAACGACGTCGTGGCCGGCGGGCGGCGGCGGCCCTTCGAGATCTTCATCAACTCCAAGAACATGGAGCACTACGCCTGGACCGTGGCGCTGACGCGGATGATCTCGGCCGTGTTCCGCCGCGGCGGCGACGTGAGCTTCGTCGTCGAGGAACTGAAGGCGGTGTTCGACCCGCGCGGCGGCGCGTGGATCGGCGGCCGCTATGTCCCGTCGATCCTGGCCGCCATCGCGGGGGTGATCGAGACGCATCTGGTCGAGACCGGCTTCCTCGACGGACCCGGGCAGGCGCCCGCCGCCGCGGCGCGGCGCGTGGGAGAGCGGCCGTCCGCCCCGGCCTGCCCGGCCTGCGGCGCGCACGCGCTGCATGTCGCCGAGGGCTGCGCCACCTGCGCCGACTGCGGCTACTCCAAGTGCTCCTGAGCGCGGGCCGCCACCAGCGCGGCCAGCGCCTCGATCTCCGGGTCGCGCACGCCGCATTCGGCCAGATGGGCGACCGTGTTCTCGAGATAGGCGCGGTTCGACCCGGCGGGTCCCGCGGCGCGCGCGATGATCGCGGCCTGTTCGGCGGGCGCGAGGCCACCGGCGTATTGCGGGTGCCGGGGATCGACCACATAGGCCAGCGCCAGCGCCTCGCCGCCGCCCGCAAGGGCGACGGGGGCGCGGATCTCGCGGTAGGCGTAGGTCACGAGTTCGCGCTCGCGCAGGTAGGCCAGCGTCGCCTCCGCCCGATCCGGGGCCACGCGCCAGAGGACGCCGTCGCAGAACGCGCCCTCGCCCGGTTCGAGCCCGAGCACGAGGCCCGGGGCCTCGGGCGTGCCGCGGTAGAGGACCGAGCGCAGGCAGAAGCGCCGCCGCCAGCCATGCAGGCGCGCCAGCCGCCGCTCCGCCGCCTCGAAGCCCGGCCGCCACATCAGCGAGCCGTAGGCGAACACCCAGAGATCGTCCATGACCCCATGCGTGGCGCGTCGCGCCGCATGGCGCAAGGGGCGGGGCGCCGCCGGGCGCAGGGGGCGGGGCGCCGCCGGGCGCAGGAAGCGGGGCGCCGCAGGGCGCAGGGGCGCGCGCGGTGAGGTGGCGGCTGCTGGCGGCCCTGATCGTGCTGCCGACGCTGGGCTGGTCGACGTGGTGGTGGGTCGGCGCGGCCGCGAAGGAGGCGGCCTTCGCCGCCTGGCTGGCGGACAGGCGGGGCGAGGGCTGGCTGGCCGAGGCGCAGGCCATCGACACGGCGGGGTTCCCCAACCGCTTCGACACGCGCATCGCGCGGCTTGCGCTCGCCGATCCGGCGGTGGGCTGGGCCTGGGAGGCCCCTTTCCTCGACGTGCTGATGCTGTCATGGGCCCCGACGCGGGCGATCCTCGCCCTGCCGCCGGAGCAGGTGCTGGGCGTGCCGGGGGCGCGCGCGACGCTGCGGTCGGAGCGGCTGCGCGCCTCGGCGCGGCTGAGCCCCGGCCCGTCGCTGGCGCTGGAGCGGGTGTCGGTCGAGGGCGAGGGCCTCGCGCTCGAGGGGCCGGAGGGCTGGTCGGCCGCCGTCGCGCGGCTGGAGGCGCATGTCGCCCGCGCCCCGGAGGCCGGCAATCCGCCCGACACCTATGCGCTGGCCTTCACGGCGCGGGCGCTCGCCCTGCCGGAGGCCTGGCGCGCGCGCGTCGATCCGGCGGGCGCGCTGGCGGCGACGCTGGACGGCGCGACGCTCGACGCGCGGGCCGCCTTCGACCGGCCGCTCGACCGTCGCACGGTGGAGGACCGGCCGCCGCGGCTGCAGGCGCTGTCGCTGCTGAAGCTGGAGGCGCGCTGGGGGGCGCTGTCGCTGACCGCGCAGGGCCGCATCGCGGCCGACGCGACCGGCCATGCGGCGGGCGAGATGACCCTGCGCGCGACGCGCTGGCGCGAGATGCTGCGGGCCGCGGCGGCCGCCGGGGCGCTGGACCGCGACGTGGCGGGGGCCATCGAGGCCGGCCTCGCGGTGATCGCCATGCTGTCGGGAGACGGCGACGCCATCACCGTGCCGCTGCGGCTGGAAGGGGCCCGGGCCTGGCTCGGCCCCGTGCCGGTCGGCGCGGCGCCGCGGCTTTACGATCCGGACGGGCCCTGAGCGGCCCCATGGACGCGACCGAAATCGGGCTCGGCGACATCCTGACCGGCCTCGATCACGCCCCGACGGATGGCCCGCGTTCTGGTGAAGTAATCGAAAAGGTGCTCTCCGTCGCCCATCCTGATCGCGCGCTGGAGAACAAAAAGCTCCTCGGTGAACCGGCCAAGGATTTCGAGCGTAGCCTCACGATTGTTCAAGAACACATCGCGCCACATGGTCGGATCTGAAGCGGCGATTCGGGTGAAGTCACGAAAACCTGCGGCCGAGTACTTGATCACCTCGGATTCCGAGACGCGCTCGAGATGATCCGCAACGCCGACCATGGTGTAGGCGATCAGGTGCGGCGCATGGCTGGTGACGGCGAGCACGAGGTCGTGCCGCTCCGGCGGCATCTCGTCGACGAAGGCCCCGCAGCCCTCCCAAAGCGCCCGCACCCGCGCGACGGCGGCCGGCGGCGCATCGGGCGGCGGCGTGATCACGCACCACCGGCGGTCGAAAAGCTCGGCGAAACCCGCCTCGGGGCCGGAATGCTCGGTGCCGGCGAGCGGATGCGCCGGCACGAAGGCGACCCCCGGCGGCAGGTGCGGGGCGACGGCCGCAACCACCGCCGTCTTGACCGACCCGACATCCGTCAGGACCGCCCCCGGCCCCAGGCCCGGCGCGACGGCCTGCGTCGCCGCGGCCATGGCGCCGACGGGCACGCAGAGCACCACCAGATCCGCGCCCTGCGCCGCGCCGGCGGCGGTCTCGGGCGCGGCGGCGACGAAGCCGATGCGCAGCGCGGCGGCGCGCACCTCGGCCGAGCGGTCCCAGCCGACCACCTCGCGCGCCAGCCCCGCCCGGCGCACCGCGCGCGCGAGCGAACCGCCGATCAGGCCGAGCCCGACCACGGCGATGCGGTCGAACAGGGGCGGCGCGGCCGTCACGCAGCGGGTTCCGCGGCCATGAAGGCGTCGACCGCATCGGCGACGGCGCGGCAGGCGCCCTCGTCGCCCACCGTGACGCGCAGGTGGGCCGGCAGCCCGTAGCCCTCCATCCGCCGCACGATCAGCCCGCGCGCCCGCAGCCAGGCGTCGGCGCGCGCCGCGCGGCCCTCGCCGAAACGCGCGAGCAGGAAATTGCCCTGCGAGGGCGTCACGGGAACCCCGGCCGCCGTGAAGCGCTTCGCCAGCCAGTCGCGCCAGACCTCGTTCAGCACCGCGGACCGGCGGGCGTGCTCGCGGTCGGCGATGGCCGCCGCGCCCGCCGCAAGCGCCGGCGCGCCGACGTTGAAGGGCCCGCGCACGCGGTTCAGCACATCGACGACATGGGGCGGCCCGTAGAGCCAGCCGAGGCGCAGCGCGGCGAGCCCGTGGATCTTGGAGAAGGTGCGCAGCATCACGACGTTGTCGCGCGCCTCGACCAGCCGGGCCCCCGGCTCGTAATCCGGCGCGGCGACGTATTCGGCGTAGGCGGCGTCGAGCGCCAGCATCGCGCCGGCCGGCAGCCCGTCGGCCAGCCGCGCGACCTCGGGCGCGGGCAGCAGCGTGCCGGTGGGGTTGTTGGGGTTGGCGAGGAACACGAGCCGCGTGCGCGGCCCGCAGGCGGACAGCAGCGCGTCGACATCGGCCGTCAGGTCGGTCTCCGGCGCGGCGACCGGCTCGGCCCCGGCGGCGCGGGCCGAGATCGCATACATGAGGAAGCCGTGGCGGCTGTGCACGACCTCGGTCCCCGGACCGCAATAGGCGCGGGCCAGCAGGGCGATGAGTTCGTCCGATCCGGCCCCGCAGACGATGCGGGCCGGGTCGAGCCCCTCGGCGGCGCCGATGGCCGCGCGCAGCGCCGCGTGGCCGCCGTCGGGATAGACCGCGAGGCGGTCGGCCTCGGCCGCGAAGGCGGCGAGGGCGGCGGGGCTGGGGCCGTGCGGGTTCTCGTTGGCCGAGAGCTTCACGACGCGGTTCGCCCCCGGGGCATGGCCTTCGCCGCCGACATAGGGCGCGATGGACAGGACGCCGGGGTTCGGGCGGATCGTCGGGTGCGGTTCGGTCATGCGCGGCGTCCGGCTGGAGCGCGCAGCGGGCGGGGCCATGCGCGGGCGGCGGAGCATTAGCCGACCGGCGCGCCTTGCGCCAGCATTCCGCGCGCGGCGCGGCCGGCCAGAGGGCGCGGCGCAGGGGCGGCCAGCCCGCCGAGCACCGACAGCGGCGAGCGCGCGGCCACCGCCGAGCCGGAGCGCGGCGCCGCAAAGGCGAGCTTGGTGGTCTCGACGAGCAGCGCGCCGGCGAGGCGGCGGGCGTCGAAGCGCCGGCCCGTCGCCTCGGCCATGCCCGCCAGCCGCAGCCAGAAGGCCCGGTGCGACGGCATGGCGTAAAGCGCGGCGGTCGTGCGCTCCGGCTCGAACCCGGCCTCCTGCAACTGGCGCTCGAGCTGGGCCAGCGAATAGGGCCGCCCGTAGCCGAAGGGCGTCGCCTCGCCCCGCGCCCACAGGCCGGTGCGGTTGGGCGCGATGAAGATCGCCCGCCCGCCCGGGGCGAGGCAGCGCGCGATCTCGGCCAGAAGCGCCCCGGGCCGCTCGGAGGTCTCGAGCCCGTGGGCGACCACGATGCGGTCGAAGAACCCCGCCTGCACCGGCCAGTTCAGCTCCTCGACCAGCACGGCGAGGTTCGCCCCGTCGACCGGCCAGTGGAAGGCGCCCTGCTGGCCCGGCATCAGGCACAGGGTGCGCTGCGCCTCGCCCATGAAGGGCCGCAGCAGCGGCGCGGCGAAGCCGAAGCCGCCGAGCACGCAGCCGCGCACGTCCGGCCAGAGCTCGCGCAGGGCGGCGCGGAGGGCGGCCTGCGTCACCCGCCCCAGCTTGGTGCGGTAGTAGAAGCTGCGCAGGTCCACGGCATCGAGGTGCATGGGACCGGACCTTGGGTTAACGTCGGCCGCAAATCAACGCGCGAGGTCGCCCATGCCCGAGATCGTCACCGTTCCCTGCCTGCGCGACAATTATGCCTATCTGCTGCGCGCCGAGGACGGAACCACGGTCGCGATCGACGCGCCGGAGGCCGCGCCCATCGAGGCGGCGCTCGCGGCGCGGGGCTGGGGGCTGGACTGGATCTGGCTGACGCACCATCACGCCGACCATGTGCAGGGGGTCGCGGCGCTGCAGGCGACATACGGGGCGAGGCTCGCGGGCTGCGGGGCCGACGCCGCCCGCCTGCCGCCGCTCGACCTGCCGCTGGCCGAGGGGCAGACAGTGCCGCTCGGCCCCCAGCGCGCCGCGGTCATCGACGTCTCGGGGCACACGCTGAACCACATCGCCTTCCATGTCCCCGGCGACGGCGAGGCGGCGGGGGCGGTGTTCACGGGCGATTCGCTGTTCGTGCTGGGCTGCGGGCGGGTGTTCGAGGGCACGCACGCGATGATGTGGGGATCGCTGGCGAAGCTCGCGCGCCTGCCGCCGCGCACGACGGTCTGGTGCGGGCACGAATACACGCTGGCCAATGCCCGCTTCGCCCTGACCATCGAGCCCGGCAACCCGGCGCTCGCGGCGCAGGTCGCGGAACACGAGGCGGCGCGCGCCGCGGACCGCCCCACCGTGCCCACCACCATCGGGCGCGAACTGGCGGCCAACCCCTTCCTGCGCGCGGCGGAGGAGCCGCTGAAGGCGGCGCTGGGGCTGTCCGGCGCGGACGCGGCGGCGGTGTTCGCCGAGGTGCGGCGGCGCAAGGACGCGTTCTGAGCGCAGGCGGGGGCGTCGCGCCCCGCCGCCGCCCGAGGGAAACCGGGCGGCGCGGCCGTCAGGCGGGCTCGCCCTCGTAGATCGCCCGTTCGTCGGTCGAGGCGACGCGCAGGATGTTCGTCGTGCCGGACTGGCCGAAGGGCACGCCGGCGGTGACCACGATCTTGTCGGCCTCGGTGGCGAAGCCGTCGCGCTTGGCGACGCGCGCGGCGCTGACCACGGCGAGCTTGAAGCGCTCGACCTCCTCGACGACGGCGCAGTGCAGGCCCCAGACCAGAGTCAGGCGCCGGGCGGTGCGGGCGAAGGGCGTGAGCGCGAGGATCGGCACCCGCGGCTTCTCGCGGCTGGCGAGCAGGGCGGTGGTGCCGGAATGGGTGAAGCAGCAGATCGCCTTGACGTTGGCGGTCTCGGCGACCTCGCGCGCGGCGGACATGATCGCCTCGGCCGTGCTGCCCTGCCCGCGCGAGCGCGAGGCCTCGATGATCTCGCGGTAGATCGGGTCGCTCTCGACCGTCTCGGCCACGGCGTTCATGGTCGCCACCGCCTCGACCGGATAGTCGCCGGCCGCGCTTTCGGCCGACAGCATCACCGCGTCCGCCCCCTCGTAGATGGCGTGGGCGACGTCGGAGACCTCGGCGCGCGTGGGCACCGGGGCCTGGATCATCGATTCGAGCATCTGGGTCGCGACGATGACCGGCTTGCCCGCCCGGCGGCAGGCGCGCACGATCTTCTTCTGGTTCTGCGGCACCTGGCTGACCGCCATCTCGACGCCGAGGTCGCCGCGCGCGACCATCAGGCCGTCCGACGCGCGGATGATCTCGTCGATGTTCTTCAGCGCCGCGGGCTTCTCGATCTTGGCCATCACCGCGGCGCGCCTGCCCACGAGCTGCTTGGCCTCGGTCACGTCCTCGGCGCGCTGCACGAAGGACAGGGCCAGCCAGTCGACGCCGAGGCCGCAGGCGAATTCGAGGTCGCCCCGGTCCTTCTCGGTCAGCGCCGCGAGCGGCAGCACCACGTCGGGCACGTTCACGCCCTTGCGGTTGGAGATCTCGCCGCCGACCTCGACCGTGCAGTCCGCATGGCCGGGGCCGCAGTCGGTCACGCGCAGGCGCAGCTTGCCGTCGTTCACCAGCAGCGTCGCGCCGGGTTCGAGGGCGGCGAAGATCTCGCGGTGCGGCAGGCGCACGCGGGTCGCGTCGCCCGGCGCGTCGTCGAGATCGAAGCGGAAGGGCTGGCCCTCGACCAGCAGGCAGGGGCCGTCGGCGAAGGTCCCGACCCGCAGCTTCGGGCCCTGGAGATCGGCGAGGATGCCGATGGGCCGCCCCGTCTCGTGCTCGACCTCGCGGATCAGGGCGTGGCGCTTGGCGGTCTCCTCGTGCGTGCCGTGGCTCATGTTCAGGCGGAAGACGTCGGCACCGGCGTCGAACAGCGCCCGGATCATCTCGCGCGTCGAGGAGGCCGGGCCAAGCGTGGCGACGATCTTCACGTTGCGGCGGCGGCGGCTCATGCGGATGCTCCGGCGGTTGGGCGTGGCCGGCACTATGGGGGCGAGCCGGGCCGCCGTCCACCGCGGCGGCGCGCCGTGCGCGAACGCGGCCGCGGCGTGCGTCGCCGGCCGCGGGCGGTCAACCTTTCGTCAACCATCCTCGCCCCATACGCGTGGGCTGGGGAGGCTTGCGCATGGCGTCGCGAGGCTGGCTGTTGGGCGTGGCCGCCTGCATGGGCACGGCGGCCTGCGCGGACGACGGGACCTATGCGGGCCCATGGTCGCGCGACGTGCTGCTGTGGCTGCTGATGCTCAGCGGCGCGGCGCTGGCCCCGCTGCTGGCCGCGACCCTGATGCGCGAGCGGCGCCTGCGCGAGGTCGAGGAGCTGCGCGCCCGGCTGGACCGGCGCGAGCGCGTGCTCGAGATGGTGGTGGACACCGTCTCGAGCGCCATCGTCGCCTTCGACGCCGAGGGCCGGGTCGAGCTGATGAACGAGGCCGCCCGGCGCATGCTGCTGGGCGACCGCGCCGCCGCCATGCCGCCGGTCTGGCCCGCCGCCGCGCGGTTCCGCGACACCGAGGGCGGCGATCCCGGCGCGGCGCACCCGGTGGCCGGCGTGCTGGGCGGCAGGCGCATCCGCGGGGCGGAGCACCTGCTCGAGGTCGCGGGGCGTGACGAGCCGATCCGGGTGCGGGTGAACGCCGAGCCCGCGCCCTTCGGCGGCCCCATCGGCGCGGTGATGACGCTGGAGGACGTGACCGAGCAGCACCGCGCCCGGGTGCTGGGCGACCGGGCCGACCGGCTGGACGCGCTGGGCAAGCTGACGGGCGGCGTCGCGCACGACTTCAACAACCTGCTGTCCACGATCATGGGCGCGATCCAGCTGGCCGAGCGGCGGTCGAACGGCGACCCGCGCATCGCGCGCCATCTCGACGCCGCGCTGCGGGCGACGCGCACGGGGGCGGAGCTGGTGAACCGGCTGCTCGGCTTCGCCAAGCGCGGCTCGGCCGAGATCGAGGATGTCGAGGTCGCGACCCTGTTCGCCGAGGTGGCGCCGCTGGCCGAGAACGCGGTGGACCCGTCGATCCGCCTGATCTACGCGCCGCCGCCGCCCGAAGCCTTCGTGCGGTGCGACCGCGCGCAGATCCTGACGGCCGCGCTGAACCTGATCGCCAACGCGCGCGACGCCATCGCGGCGGGCCGCGGCACCGGCGCGATCCGCCTGTCGGCCGAGCCGTCGCCCGAACGGCCCGACTGCATCGAGATCGCCGTGCGCGACGACGGGCCGGGCATGAGCGCCGAGGTGCGGGCGCGGGCGCTCGACCCGTTCTTCACCACCAAGGGCGCGGCCCGCGGCACCGGCCTCGGCCTGTCGATGGTCTACGGCGCCCTGCGCCGCTGCGGCGGCGACCTGCGCATCGACAGCGCGCCCGGCGCGGGGACGACCGTGCGCATGCTGCTGCCGCGCGCCGCGAGCGCGCCCGTTCCGGCGGCCGTCCCGCAGGTCGCAGCCTCGATCCGCGGCGGCGGGAGGGCGGTCCTGCTGGTCGAGGACGAGGCCGATCTGCTGGACACCGCCGAGGCGATGCTGGGCGATCTGGGCTATGCGGTGATCCGCGCCGTCGACGGGCCTGCGGCGCTGCGCGAACTGGGATCGGGGCGCGTGGTGGACGCCCTGCTGACCGACATCATGATGCCGGGGGGCATGACCGGGCTGGAACTGGCCGCAGCGGCGCGCCGCATGCGCCCGGACCTGCCGGTGGTCGTCGCCTCGGGCTACGCCGAGGCGGCCGCGGGAAAGATCGCCGCGCTGGACGCGGAGGTGATCCGCAAGCCCTACGGGATCGACGACGTGTCCGGGGCCCTGCGCGCGGCCATCGCCCGGCGCGCCGGGCAGGCGGCCAGCCGGCGCGTCAGAAATTCAGGAAACTGATCCCGAGCGTCACGGTTCCGGCCTCGGCCTCGCGATCTTCCGCGAACTCGTAGGAGAGGCGCGCCTCGATCCCCTCCCCCAGCGACAGGCCCAGCGTCGGACCGCCGATCAAGGCCCGTTCGCCATCCTCGCGCGCGAGGCCGATGGTGGCGCCGAGGAAGGGCCGCAGCCCCATCGCGCCGCCGCCGAGCCGGACGTCGAGGCCGAGCATGGAGCTCTCCTCGTCGCGCCCGGCAGCGACGCCGGCGGGCGCGCCCGTGCGGCGGATCTCGCCCAGACCGCCGGCGAACAGCCGCGCCTCCGGGTGCAGGCGAATCGCATCGACGGGCGAGAAGCCTTGGAACTCATCGGCATGCGCGACATTGCCGATGAATGGCGCGAACATAGCGACAATCAGGGCAAGGCGCATCGCGGGCGGCTCCGAGTCACGACGACGCAGCATCAGCGTCGTCGCGCATCCTGCATGGTAAAATGGAAAAAAACCATGACCGATGCCGCGACGCGTCCGGGCGGATCGCGTCGCGGCCGCGGAACGGGCGCCGCCCGGCCCGGCGGGCGGGCGCCCTTCGCCGCCGGAGCGGATCCCGACCCGACGGGGGCCGGGTCATCCGCTCCAGCCTTGCGGCATCACGCGCCCATCGTCCGATCCCCGTCCCGCTCCGGTCGGATCGCGCGCCTAGAGCGCGCCGTCGGTGATGGCGTGGGTCCACGCCCCTTCCGGACGCCTGCTGATCACCGGGTCCGAGCCGCCGCCGAGCAGGGTGTCGACGGTGCGCTCGTAGTCGGCGGGATCGAGCGCGCCGGTCGAGCCGGCGGTGAGCTTGGCGATCTCGCCCATCATGCGCTTCTGGTGCGCCTCGGTCTGGGCGCCGGTCGCGTCGTTCTCGAGCACGATGGCTGCCGCCTCGTCGGGGTTGGCCTCGGCCCATTTCCAGCCCTTCATCGAGGCGCGCACGAAGCGGGTCATGCGGTCGGCGAAGGCGGGGTCGGCGAGGTTCTGCTCGAGGACGTAGAGCCCGTCCTCGAGGGTGGCCACGCCCTGGTCCTCGTACTTGAAGGTCACGAGATCCTCCGGCGCGATGCCGGCGTCGATGACCTGCCAGTACTCATTGTAGGTCATGGTCGAGATGCAGTCGGCCTGGCGCTGCAGCAGCGGATCGACGTTGAAGCCCTGCTTGACCACGGTCACGCCGCCATCCGAGCCGTCGGTGGGGATGCCGAGCTTCGCCATCCAGCTGAGGAACGGGTATTCGTTGCCGAAGAACCAGACGCCAAGCGTGCGGCCGGGGAAATCGGCCGGCGCGGCGATGCCGGTGTCCTTGAGGCAGGTCAGCATCATGCCGGAGGACTTGAAGGGCTGGGCGATGTTGACCAGCGGCACGCCCCGCTCGCGCGCGGCGAGCGCGGCGGGCATCCACTCGACGACCACATCCGCCCCGCCCCCGGCGATGACCTGCGGGGGGGCGATGTCGGGGCCGCCGGGGCGGATCGTCACGTCGAGCCCCTCCTCGGCGTAGAAGCCGCGGTCGAGGGCGACGTAATAGCCCGCGAACTGCGCCTGGGTGACCCATTTGAGCTGCAGCGTCACGGGGTCGGCGGCGTTCGCCCCTCCCGCGCCAAGGACGGCGGCGGCCAGCGCGGCGATGAGACTGGTCTTCACGGTGTGCTCCCTGTGCTTGGCGCGCCCGCCGAGGCATGGGCCGCGGAGGGCGCGCGTCGCGGGCAGAGTTGCCGCAGGCGTGCGCCGTTGCAAGCGATGCGATGCGGCGGACGCCCGGGATCCGTGCCCGGGGCCGTGCGCTGCCCAAGCGGCAGGCGCCTCAGCGCCGCTGCGCAGGCGCCCAGAAGGTGACGGCGCGCTCGAGCGCGGACAGCAGGCCGTAGAAGGCCGAGCCCGCCAGCGCCGCGACGGCGATCTGCGCCCAGACCATGTCGAGGTTCATGCGCCCGACCTCGGTCGAGATGCGGAAACCCATGCCCACGGTCGGCGTGCCGAAGAATTCGGCCACGATGCCGCCGATCAGCGCCAGCGTGGCGTTGACCTTCAGCGCGTTGAACAGGAAGGGCGCGGCGGCCGGCAGCCGCAGCTTGAGCAGCGTGGCCGCGTAGCCGGCGGCGTAGGTGCGCATCAGGTCGCGCTGCATCGCCTCGGCCGCGGCCAGCCCCGCGGTCGCGTTCACCAGCATGGGAAAGAAGGTCATCAGGGCCGCGACCGCCGCCTTGCTGTGCCAGTCGAAGCCGAACCACATCACCATGATCGGCGCGGTGCCGATGATCGGCAGCGCCGACATCAGCGAGGCGACCGGCGTCAGCCCCCGCCGTAGGAATGGCGCGCGGTCGATGGCGAGCGCGGCGAGGAACCCCGCGCCGCTGCCGATCGCCCAGCCGGCCAGCACACCCTTGAGGAAGGTCTGGCGGAAATCGGCCCAGAGGATCGGCAGCGAGACCGCGATGCGCTCGGCGATGGCCGAGGGCGGGGGCAGCAGCACCGCCGGCACCTGCGCGCCGCGCGTCCCGGCCTCCCACAGGAACAGCAGCGTCGCGCCGAACAGCAGCGGCGCGGCCAGCCGCGGCCCGCGCCCGTCCGGCAGCGCGGCGACGCGCACGGTCAGCACATGGGCGAAGGCCCAGGCCGCGGCGACCAGCGCCCAGCCAAAGGGCCCGAGCGGCCCCTCCCCCAGCGCCGCGAGCGCGGCCGCCGCCGCGCCCAGCGCCCCGGCAGCGGGGCCCGCGAGACGCGCGGCGCTCATCGCGAAAGCCCCATGCGCCGCAGCGTCAGCCGCTCGACGAGGCCCACCGCGCCGACGAGCGCGCCGGCGAGCGCGGCGGCGGCGAACAGCGCCGACCAGATCTGCACCGTCTGCCCGAAATAGGAGCCCGAGAGCAGCCGCGCCCCGAGGCCCGCGACGCCCCCCGTGGGCATCTCGCCCACGATGGCCCCGACCAGCGCGGCCGCCACCGCGACCTTCAGCGAGGCGAACAGGTAGGGGACCGCGCGCGGCAGGCGCAGCGCGAGCAGCACCTGGGCGCGGTCGGCCGACCAGGTGCGCATGAGGTCGAGTTCCAGCCGTTCCGGCGCGCGCAGACCGGCGACCATGCCGACGGTGACGGGGAAGAAGCTGAGATAGGCCGAGATCAGCGCCTTGGGGGCCAGCCCCGTCAGCCCCAGCGCCGCCAGCACCACCACGATCATCGGCGCGATGGCGAGGATCGGGATGGTCTGCGAGGCCACGAGCCAGGGCATCAGCGACAGCTCCATCGCCCGGACATGCACGATCAGCACCGCCAGCAGCATCCCCAGCGCCGAGCCGGCGAGGAAGCCGACCAGCGTCGAGGACAGGGTGATCCAGCCATGGTGGAGCAGGCTGCGCCGCGAGGTCGGGGCGACCAGCGCGGTGGTGCGCCAGATCTCCCCGGCGACCTGGTGCGGCGCGGGCAGGACGGGGCGCGCCTGCGCCATGGTGTCGGCGACGAGTTCCGCGGCGGTGAGCGCGCGCCCGGCCCGCGCGGCCTGGTCGCGCGCCCAGGGCGCGTTCAGCCAGACGGTCGCGCCGTACCAGAGCGCCAGCAGCGCGGCGACCACGGCGAGGACGGGCAGCGCCCGGCTCACGCCGCCCACTCCATGCGCAGTTCGGGCACGGTCTCGGGCGGCCGGGGATCGACGACACCCGCCGCGACGAAGCCCTCGCGGCGGTAGAACCGCTGCGCGCGCACGTTCGGCAGATGGGTGTGGAGCACCAGCCGGGGCCGCCCCCGCTTGGCGGCGTCCAGCAGCGCCTTGCCCAGCCCCGCGCCGGTGCGCGCGCAGTAGAGCGCGGCCACGCGCCCCTCCGCGGGGTCGAGCGACAGATAGCCCGCGACGGGATCGCCGATCACCCAGATCGCGCGGCGCGCCATCGCCTCGCGCACCATGCGCGCGATCTCTCCGGGCGGATGGACCCGCGGGAGCCAGGGCGTCGCGTCGATCCAGGCGTTCGCGATCGCCGCCATGGCGGCGGCGTCCCGCGGGCCGGCCGCGCGCGGCATCTCACACGTCATAGGCGTGCCCCGCGCGCAGCCCCTCGCGCACGCGGTGCGCCAGCGCGAGGAATTCCGGGCTCTCGCGGATGTCGAGCGGGCGCGCGGCCGGCAGCGGGCTGTCGATGACGTCGACGATGCGCCCCGGCCGGGGGCTCATCACCACGATGCGCGTGGAGAGGTAGACGGCCTCGGGGATCGAGTGGGTGACGAAGCACACCGTCTTGCCGGTGCGCGCCCACAGGGCCAGGAGCTGCTCGTTCAGCCTGTCTCGCACGATCTCGTCCAGCGCGCCGAAGGGTTCGTCCATCAGCAGCAGGTCGGCGTCGAAGGCCAGCGCGCGCGCGATGCTGGCGCGCTGCTGCATGCCGCCCGACAGCTGCCAGGGGAACTTGCGCTCGAAGCCCGCGAGTTCGACCATCGCCAGCGCGCGCGCCGCGCGCTCGGCGCGCTCGGCCCGCGGCACGCCCATGATCTCGAGCGGCAGGGCCACGTTGCCGGCGATGGTGCGCCACGGGAACAGCCCCGCGGCCTGGAAGACGTAGCCGTAGGCGCGCGCCCGCCGCGCGGCCTCGGGCGTCATGCCGTTCACCGAGACGGTCCCCGCCGTGGCGCGCTCCAGGTCCGCCACGACGCGCAGGAAGGTGGTCTTGCCGCAGCCGGAGGGGCCGATGAACGAGACGAAATCGCCGCGCCGGATGGACAGCGACACGTCCGACAGCGCGTGCACCGGGCCGTCGGCGGTCGTGAAGGTGAGGGTCAGGCCTCTCGCCTCGATCGCCAGACCGCCCTCGCCGCCGTCGCGCATCCGCCCGCCCCCTTCGGTTGTCCCGCGATGATGGCGGCCATGCTGCGCCGCGTCGAGGGGGCGCGCGTCCTTGCCCGTGCCCACGGCCGCGCATAAGGTCCGCCGCCGCGCGGGGCGTCCCCGCGGCCTGGCGGAGGCCCCCCGATGCTCGAGATGCTGCGCCGCGGCGTGAAGTCATGGGTCGTGAAGGCCCTGCTGGGCCTGCTGGTGGTCAGCTTCGCGGTCTGGGGGATCGGCGACGTGGGCGGGGG
>DAIPIU010000007.1:32115-39213 GCA_036770645.1 Rubrimonas sp.
GGCGGGCAGTTCGACCCCGTGGCCTACGCGGCGGCGGTGCGGCGGATCTTCCCGTCCGTCGCGGCCTACGAGGCGACGCTGCGCACCGGACTCGCGAGCGCGCTGATCGAGCGGGCGGCCCAGGCGGCGGCCGCGCCCGCGGGCCTCGGCGCCGCCATCGCCGCCTTCCGCGACGAGACGCGCAGCTTCGATGCCATCGCCCTGACGGTCGCGAACCTGCCCGAGGACATGCCCGAGCCGACCGAGGCCGAGCTGGAGGCGCATCTGGCCGCCGACCGCGCCGCCTTCGCGGAGCCCGAGCGCCGCGACGCGGTGGTGCTGCGCATCGACCCCGCGGCGCTGGCGGCGGATGTGGAGATCCCGGAGGCCGGGCTGCGCGCGGCCTACGACGCAAGACGCGCCGAGTTCGAGACGCCCGAGACCCGCACCGTCGACCAGATCGTGTATCCGACGCTGGCCGAGGCCGAGGCCGCGGCCGCGAGGCTGGCCGCGGGCGAGGCGGATTTCGACGCGCTGCTGGCCGAGCGGGGCCTGAGCCGGAGCGATGCGGGCCTGGGCGCGGTGACGGAGGCCGACCTGCGCGGGGCGCGCGGGGCCGCCGCCTTCGCCCTGCCCGGCCCCGGCGTGGCCGGGCCGGCCCAGACATCGGGCGGCTTCGCGCTGCTCGAGGTCACGGCCATCGCGGCGGGACGCGCCACGCCCTTCGAGGCGGTGCGCGAGACCCTGCGCGCGGAGGCCGCGGCCGCGCGCGTGCTGCCCGAGGCCGACTGCCTGACCGAGCTGGCCGCCGACGCGCTGGCCGGCGGCGCCACCATCGAGGAGGCCGCGGCGGAGCTGGGCCTCGCGCCGCTGCGGCTGACCGGCCTTTCGGCGGATGGCGGGCTGCCGGGCGGCGACGGCGCGACCGGCATCGGCGCCGATCCCGCCTTCCTGTCGGAGCTGTTCGCGGCGCGCGAGGGGGCCGACCGCGACCCGGTGCGGCTGCGCGACGGCGGGTCCTTCGCGCTGCGCGTGACTGCGGTCGCGCCGCCGCGCGACCCGGGGCTGGAGGAGATCCGCGGCCGCGTCGCCGAACGCTGGGCCGAGGCGCGGCGGGCCGAGGCGCTGACGGCGCTGGGCGAGGCGGCGCGGGCGCGCGTCGCCGGCGGCGAGCCCATCGAGGCCGTTGCGGCCGATCTGGGGCTCGCCGTCTCGCGGCTGGGGCCCATGCGCCGCGACGACCCGGACCCGCGGCTGGACGCGCAGGCCCGCGCGGCGCTGTTCGCCGCCCCGGTCGGGGCCGCCGCGCTGTCGCGCCCGCCGCAGATGGCGGTGGTGGCGCAGGTCGCCGAGGTGATCGCGGCCGGGGCCGATGGCGGGGCGGAGGTCGACGCGGCGCTGGCCGACTCGATCGGGGACGACCAGGTCGAGTTCCTGGGCCGCGCGCTGGAGGCCGAGGCAGGGGTCACCCTGAACCAGCAGGCCATCGAGGCGGTGCTGGCGCAGATCGGGGCCTGAGATGGACATCCAGCCCCCCTACCCCGCCTTCGAGGCCGCGGCCGCGGCCGGCCGCAACCAGGTGCTGTGGACCACGCTGGTCGCCGACCTCGACACGCCCGTGTCGCTGATGCTGAAGCTGGCCGAGGCGCGGCGCGACAGCTTCCTGCTCGAATCGGTCACGGGCGGCGAGGTGCGCGGGCGCTATTCCGTGATCGGGATGAAGCCCGACCTCGTGTGGCGCTGCCGCGACGGGCGCGCCGAGATCAACCGCGCCGCCCGGTTCGACGCCGAGGCCTTCGCGCCGGAGGAGGGCGACCCGCTCGACAGCCTGCGCCGCCTGCTGGCGGAAAGCCGCATCGCCCTGCCCGAGGGCCTGCCGCCGATGGCCGCGGGCCTGTTCGGCTATTTCGGCTACGACATGGTGCGGCTGGTCGAGCGGCTGGGCCCGCCCGGCCCCGATCCGCTGGGCACGCCCGACGCGGTGCTGCTGCGCCCCACGGTCGTCGCCGTGGTCGACACCGTGAAGGACGTGGTCACCCTGATCGCCCCGGTCTGGGCCGCCGCCGGCGAAAGCCCGCGCGCGGCCTATGCCCGGGCGGCCGAGCGGCTGTCGGACGCGGTGGACGACCTCGACCGCGCTCCCGCCGCCGAGCGCGCGCCCGACCTTCCGCCCGGGCCATCGGAGACCCCGCGCTCGAACCTGGCCGAGGACGCCTATCGCGCCATCGTCGCGCGCGCCAAGGACTACATCCGCGCCGGCGACATCTTCCAGGCGGTGCTGTCCCAGCGCTGGACCCTGCCCTTCGCGCTGCCGCCCTTCGCGCTCTACCGCGCGCTGCGGCGCACCAACCCCTCGCCCTACATGTTCTTCTTCGATTTCGGGGATTTCCAGATCGCCGGGGCCTCGCCCGAGGTGCTGGTGCGGGTGCGCGGCGACGTGGTGACCATCCGCCCCATCGCCGGCACGCGGCCCCGCGGCGCGACGCCGGAGGAGGACCGGGCGCTGGAGGCCGAGCTGCTGGCCGACCCCAAGGAGCGCGCCGAACACCTGATGCTGCTCGACCTCGGCCGCAACGACGTGGGCCGGGTGGCGCGCATCGGCACGGTGGACCCCAACGCGCAGTTCACCATCGAGCGCTACAGCCACGTCATGCACATCGTCTCGAACGTCGACGGCCGCCTGCGACCGGACATGGACGCGCTGTCGGCGCTGCTGGCGGGCCTGCCGGCGGGCACGGTGTCGGGCGCGCCCAAGGTGCGCGCGATGGAGATCATCGACGAGCTCGAGCCCGCGAAGCGCGGGGTCTACGCAGGGGGCGTCGGCTATTTCGGGGCGGGCGGCGACATGGACATGTGCATCGCGCTGCGCACCGCGGTGCTGAAGGACGGGCGGATGCACGTCCAGGCCGGCGGCGGCGTGGTCTGGGACAGCGATCCGGAGGCCGAGCGCATGGAGACGGTGCACAAGTCGCGCGCCCTGTTCCGCGCCGCCGAGGACGCCGCCGCCTTCGCGACCCGGCGCAACCGCTGAGGCCCGGCGCCGCCCCGACGGGCGCGCGGCGTCACTCCTCGAGCTTGAGCAGCGCCAGCAGGTCGGCCCGCGGCTCGCCCAGCAGCTTGACCGCCTTGTCGTTGCCCTTGGCCCCGAGGCGGCAGGTCGCGAGCGTGGCGCGGCCGGTCTTGGTCTCCATCACCAGCTCCACCTCGTCCACCGCATTGCGCCCGAGCCGCAGGATCGAGCCGGGGCGCAGTTCGGCGAGCATCGACAGCGGCACGCGCTGGCTGTCGATGACCGCGTCGAGCGGGAAGCGCGCGTTCATCAGGCTGTGGCGCAGGTGGCGCTCCCACAGGTCCGAATTGAGCCGCGAGGGCGAACCGAAATGCTGCATGAGGTCGACCTTGATCGGGTCGATGACCGAGAGCGGCAGCACCAGCTCGAAGAAGCCGTTGCGCGTGCTTTCGCCCACCTCGACGCGCTGGTTGACGATCAGCACCTCGGAGCGCTCGGGCGCGATGTTGGCCATCTGCGGCGTGGTCTCGAAGCGCTGGCAGCGCATGGCCCCCAGCGACTTGCCGCGGCAGACCGTCGCCACCGCGCTTTCGAAGGCGTCGAGTACGGCGTCGGCGAAGCGCTTGCACATCGCGAGGTCGATCTGCGTCGGCATGCGGTCGGGATAGGCGCTGTCGATGGCCGGATCGCCGCCGAGCGACAGGTCGATGACATGGCTGACCAGTTCGGCGTCCATGTGGAAGGCGGCCGAGTTCGGCACGCCGTCCACCTCGAGGATCCCGAGCACCGACGGCGTCGGCAGGCCGCGCAGATAGCGCCCGGCGCGGATCAGGGCGCTGGCCTCGGTCTTGACGTCGGCCAGCGTGTTGAACAGCGCGCGCACCTTGGCCCCGGTCTCGCGCGCATGGGTCGCGGCCAGCACGTTGAGCTTGGGGTAGGACGAGACCGAGACGCGCGACTGCTCGATCTTGCGGCGCAGGATGGCGTTCATCGGCATGGCGAGGGTTCTCCTTCGGCCCCCGGACCATCGGCGGCGGCCGGTTGACCGGGGATTAAGACGGCCGATCACGGCGAACGATTCCTCAACCTCCCCCGCGGCAGGGTGGCCGCGACTTCGGGGGAGCCATCGCGTGAGCGCCAAGAACCTCACGATCATCAAGCGCAAGAAGAAGGTCGTCGGCGGCGGCCATCACGGCGGCGCCTGGAAGGTCGCCTACGCCGATTTCGTGACGGCGATGATGGCGTTCTTCCTGATGATGTGGCTGCTGAACGCCACATCCGAGGACACCAAGAAGGGGCTTGCCGACTATTTCGACAGCCGCATCCCCATCTCGCGCAGCTCGGGCGGGGGCGAGAGCGTGTTCAAGGGCGATTCGCTGACCGCGGCGCAGGAACTGGCCTACAGCGGCAAGGGCGCGTCGGAGGCGCTGCGCGGCCGCAGCCAGATCGACGCCGACAAGGACACCGACAGACCGGACGCATCGGGCGCCGAAAGCTCGGCGGAGGCCGCGGCCGAGGCGGCCGGTTTCAGCGAGGTGGAGAGCACCATCGCCTCGCTGGGGGGCGAGAGCGCCGTGGCCGACCGCATCCTCAGTCACATGCGCACCCGCAGCACGCCCGAGGGGCTGGTGATCGAGCTGAGCGACAGCGCCGAGGCCCCGCTGTTCAACAGCGGCGGATCGGCCCCCACGCCGATGCTGCAGGCCCTGCTGGGGGTTGTGGCGGGCGTGGCAGAACTGGTGACCAACGACATCCGCATCACCGGCCACACCGACGGCGCGGCCTTCGAGGCCGGCGGCGACGACGGCAACTGGCCCCTGTCCACCGACCGCGCCCAGACGGCGCGGCGCATCCTGGCCGAAAGCGGCCTGGAGCCCGGCCGGGTGAGCGAGGTGGTGGGACGCGCCGCGACGCAGCCGATGTCCCCGGACGACCCGCTCGACCCGCGCAACCGGCGCGTCGAGATCACGCTGCTGCGGAACTTTCCGATCCGTTAGCGCCGCGTCAACCGCGCGCAGCCCATGATTCGCGCGGAACGGCGCGGGCCGTCCTGACCAGAAGGGTGGAGTCTCATGGGTATTTCGTCGGCGATGAACGCCGGGGTGATGGGGTTGGGCGTCAACTCCAGCAAGCTTGCGACGATCTCGGACAACATCGCGAACTCCGAGACCAAGGGCTACAAGCGCGCGACCATCGAGTTCAACTCGCTGGTCCTGTCCGAACGACCCACGAGCTACGACGCCGGCGGCGTGCGCGCCTCGACCGTGCGCGCCATCGAGGACCAGGGCGCGATCATCTCGACGCGCAACGTCATGGACCTCGCCATCTCCGGCCGCGGCTTCCTGCCGGTGGCCGACATCGCCGCGGTGCGCCGCGACGACCCGCTGTCGCTGATGCTGACGCGCACCGGCGCGTTCCGGCCGGACTACAACGGCCTCATGCAGACCGCCTCGGGCCTCAGCCTGCTGGGCTGGAAGGCCGATGCCGACGGCAATTTCGGCAACGTCGTCCGCGACGGCGTCTCGGGCCTGTCGCCGGTCCAGATCGACGCGCTGTCGCTGGCCTCCGAGCGCACCGACAACATCACGATGAAGGCGAACCTCAAGGCCAGCGCCGTGGTGGGCGAGGGCTACACGATCCCGCTCGAGTTCTTCAACTCGCTGGGCGGCGCGAGCTATCTGGACATGTCCTTCGTCAAGACGGCGGACGCCGACGGCGCGGCGACGCCCCGCACGGGCCCGCAGTGGACGATGTCGCTGTTCGAGCGGCCGAGCGGCGACTACACCGGCCCGAACGGCGCGCCCGACCCGACCAACCCGAACGAGCGCCCGCGGTCGGAATGGATCGTCGAGTTCGACGATCAGGTCGACAGCAACAACGTCGGCGGCATCAAGTCGTTCACGCGGGTCGCGCTCGATGCGCATGGCGACCCCGGCTACGTCGCCGACGGCGCGGGCGGCATCCTCGCCAAGGCCGGCGTGGCCGCGATGTTCACGCTGGTCGACGGCACGAACGCGGACCCCGAACTCCACACCTTCACGAACGAGCTGACCGGCGCCGTGGTGGCCCGCTCGGCCATCCCGGCGGGCTATCGCTCCGCCGCGAACGACGCCGCGAACGACTACCGCGCGCTGGGCACGGAGGTCCTCTACACCCTGACGACCCCGGCGACGGCGACCAGCGCCGCCGTCTACGCCGACGTGCGGGCCGGGGGCACGGTGGGCGTCTCGGCCATGGACGAAAGCGAGGTGACGCGGCTGGTCGTGACCGGCGACGCCGCGAACGGCGCCTATGACCCGGAGACCGGCGAGATCTCGCTCACGCTGACGGGCGACAACGGCCCGCTCAAGCTGTTCGTCGGGCGGACCGGCGCCGCGGACGGCCTGCTGCAGATCGACGCCGGCTTCCAGGTGCTGCAGGTCACCAAGAACGGCTCGCCCGCCTCGTCGCTGGTCGGCATCGAGATGGACGAGACCGGGCTGCTCGACGCAATCTTCGACAGCGGCTTCCGCCGCACGCTCTACAAGATCCCCGTCGGCCATGTGCAGAACCCCAACGGCATGAAGACGCTGGACGGCCAGGCCTTCGCGCTGACGCGCGATTCGGGGAACGTCTACTTCTACGACGCCGGCAGCGGACCGACGGGGTCGCTGATCTCGAGCGCGCTCGAGGAATCGACCACGGATGTCGCGGAGGAGCTGACCCAACTGATCAAGACCCAGCGGGCCTATTCCTCGAACGCCAAGATCATCCAGACCGTCGACGAGATGCTGCAGGAGACCACCAACCTGAAACGCTAGCGGCGCGCGCGCGGGCCGCCTGAGGAGGCGCAGCCATGGGGATCACCAGAGCGGTCGGAAACGCGTTCAGCGGCCTCACGGCCAGCGCGCGCGCGGCGGAGATCGTGTCGCGCAACCTCGCCAACGCCAATGTCGAGGGATACACGGCCAAGAGGCTGGAGCTGTCCCACGCGGTCCATGGCGGCCAGGGTGCGGGGGTGCGCGTCGACGCGACCCTGCGCTCGGTCGACACGGCCGCGACGCTCGCGCGGCGGCAGGGCGAGGGGCGGGCGGAACTGGCGGGCGGCGAGGCGGAGACGCTGCGCCGCC
>DAIPIU010000007.1:39313-65102 GCA_036770645.1 Rubrimonas sp.
CAGGGCGAGGGGCGGGCGGAACTGGCGGGCGGCGAGGCGGAGACGCTGCGCCGCCTCGCCGACCTGGTGCTGGACGCGGGCGGCCCGGACAGCCTGCAGTCGCGCGTCCAGAAGCTCGACGCGGCGCTGGTCGCGCTGGCCGACACGCCGGAAAGCCCGGTCAACCGCGAGGAGGCCGTGGCGGCGGCAAGCGGCGTGGCGCGCAAGCTGAACATGCTGTCGGGCGAGGTGGTGCGCCTTCGGGCAGACCTCGACGCCGAGATCGCGCGCCAGGTGGCGCAGGTGAACGCGGCGGTGAAACGCATCGAGGGCCTGAACCGCGAGATCGAGGCGGCGCAGGCCACCGGCCAGGACGCGACCGGCCTCGAGGACGAGCGGCAGCGCCAGGTCGACATCGTGAACCGCATCGTGCCGATCCGGTCCTCGCCCGACCGCGGCCCGGGGCGGCTGATGAGCGCCGCGGGCGGCGGGGTCCTGGCGGACACGAACGGGGTGCCGCTGGCGTTCGAGACCACCGCGGCGACGGACGGCACCGGGCCGATGGGCGGGCTGCGGCTCGGGCCGTCCGACGCCACGCCGCCGGGTTCGGCGCTGCTCGGCGGCGGATCGCTCGAAGCGCTGTTCAGGGCGCGCGACGCGTTCGCGCCCGACATGGCCAGCAAGCTGGACGCAGCGGCGGCCGACTTCGTGACCCGGTTCCAGGACCTGCCGGGCTGGACGGCGGCGGTCTCCGGCGAGGGCCTGTTCGTCGACGGCAGCGCCGGTTACCTCGCGGCCGGCGCGCCGACGGCGGGGCTGGCGGGACGGATCGCCGTCAACGCCGACCTCGATCCCGCGGCCGGCGGCAACCCCGCGCTGATCGCCGGCGGCGCCTTCGGCGGCCGGACCGATCCGGCCGATGCGGCCTCTTACCCCGCCCTGCTGCGCGAGGCGATGCAGGCGCGACCTGCGGATGGCGCGACCCCCGCGCGCCAGTCGGCGACCGCCGCCATCGCCGCGCTCGGGGCCGGGGCGGAGGCGGCGGCGGCGCGCGCGGAGACGGAGGCCGGCTTCGCCCGCGGCGCGGCCGCGGCCCTGCGCGACACCGAGATCGGCCGGCAGGGCGTGGACACCGACGCCGAGCTGCGCGACCTGCTGGTGATCGAGCGCGCCTATGCGGCCAACGCCCGGGTGCTGCAGGCCGTGGACGACATGATGCGCCGCCTTCTGGAGATCTGACGCCCATGACCGGACCCGTGGGCGCGCCCGACGCCCTGAGCACGATGCGGCTGGCCCGCAGGCAGGCCTCGATCAAGACCGCGCTCGATGCGACGCGGCAGGAACTCGCCACCGGCCGGCGGGCCGAACGCTATGCCGGCGGCGACCCGGGGCGGCTGCTGTCGCTGGATGCGGCCATCGCCGCGGCGGAGGCGCGCAGCCCCCTGCTCGGCCTCGCCAAGGCACGCGCCGGCGTCACGCAGACGGCGCTGGAGACGGCCCAGGCGGCGGCCCCCAAGGACTGGGCGGCGCGCCTGCTGGGACAGGTCGAGGCGGGCGACCTCGCCTCGGCGCGGCTGACGGCACGGGATGCGCGCACGGCGCTCGACCAGGTGGCTTCGGCGCTGTCGGCGCAGGTCGACGGGCGGTCGCTGTTCGGCGGCGATGGCGGGACGGTCGGCCCGGTGATCGACGTGGACCGGCTGCTCGCGGATGTGGAGACGGCGCTCAAGGGCGATCCGCTCGGCCCGATGCCCGGTCTCGATGCCGCCACGGCGCTCGGGCGCGTCGAGCAGTATCTCGGCTTCGCGCCCAACGCCGCGGTCGCGCCCGACGACCCCACCTTCGCGGCGCGCGCCTACCTCGGCGGCGCGGGCGAGGCGCCGCCGGTGGAACTGGCCGAGCGCGACCTGCTGTCCTACGGCGTGCGCGGCGACGATCCGGCGCTCCGGCGCCTGCTGGGCGGGCTGGCGCTCGCGGTCGTGGCCAGCACCACCACCGACGCCGCGGCGCTGGGTGTCGATCCCGCTGCGACGGCCGCACAGAAGGATTCCGCGCGCATGGACCTGTGGCGCGAGGCGGCGACCCGCCTGATCGAGGCCGACGACGCGGTGACGGCGCGGCGCGCGACGCTCGGCGTCGCGGAGCGGCGCATCGAGGATGCCGAGACCTGGACCCGCGCCCAGCGCGACGCGCTCGAGCTGGCGCGCGGCGACCTCGAGGGGGTGGACCAGTTCGAGGCGGCGACGCGCCTGACGGAGCTGGAGACCCAGCTCCAGGCGCTCTACGAGATGACCGCGCGGGCCTCGAACCTCAACCTCCTGAGTTTCCTGCGATGACCGGGACGCTGAAAGCCGCGCTTGCGCTGGCGCTGGCGCTGGCGCTTTCCGGGGCGGCGGCGGCCGACGGGGGACCGGGCGCGCGGCTCGACCGGCAGGCGCTCGACATCGCCTCCTCGGGGTCCGGGCCGCGCATCAAGGACCTCGTCGACGTGGAGGGGGTGCGCGGCAACGACCTCGTGGGCTACGGGCTCGTGGTCGGGCTGGCCGGCACCGGCGACAGCATCCGCAGCTCGCCCTTCACCGAAGAGGCCCTGGCCAACCTGCTGGAACGCCTCGGCGTCAACGTCTCGGGCGAGGCCTTCGCGCCGCGCAACGTGGCCGCCGTCCTGGTGACCTCGACGCTGCCGCCCTTCGCCCGCGCGGGCTCGCGCATCGACGTGACGGTGTCGACCATCGGCGACGCGAAGAGCCTGCTGGGCGGCACCCTGATCATGACGCCGCTGAACGCGGCGGACGGCGAGATCTACGCCGTGGCGCAGGGATCGGTGATCTCGGGCGGCGTGACGGCGGGCGGCGCCGCCTCGACCGTCACGCAAGGGGTGCCGACCGCGGGCACGGTGCCGGGCGGCGCGCGCATCGAGCGCGAGGTGGATTTCGACTTCGAGCAGGTCGTGTCGCTGCGGCTGGCGGTGCGCGACCCCGATTTCACCACCGCCGCGCGCATCGAGGCGGCGGTGGCCGGCGTGTTCGGGCCGGCGGCGGCGCGGATGCTCGATCCTGGCACGGTGCAGCTGAACCTCGACGCCATGCGCGGCCTCAGCCCCGCCCAGGCCATCGCCAGCATCGAGAACATGACCGTCGCGCCCTCGCAGCGCGCGCGGGTGGTGGTCGACCACCGCTCGGGGACCATCGTGCTGGGCGACGACGTGCGGATCAGCCGGATCGCCGTGTCGCAGGGCGGGCTGACGCTGCGCGTGACCGAACAGCCCATCGTCTCGCAGCCCAACCCCTTCAGCCGCACCGGCGACACGGTGGTGGTGCCGCGCACCGACGCCCAGATCCAGCAGAACCCCGGCGTCAACCTGGCGGTGCTGGACGGCGGCGTGTCGCTGGGCGAGCTGGTGGCGGGGCTGAACGCGCTCGGCGTCGCGCCGCGCGACATGATCGACATCCTGAAGTCGATCAAGACCGCCGGGGCGCTGCACGCCGAATTCGTGGTGCAGTGACCGCCGGCGCGCGACCCGGACAGGGCCGCTTGACATTCCCGCGACAGCGGCCACTCTCGCCCCTCGCGACAGGGGCGTCCGCGGTTGCGGGCTGAGAAGCACCCTTTGAACCTGAACCGGATCATGCCGGCGTAGGGAGTCCGCGGACGCGACCGGCCGGCGGGATCCGCCGTCCACGCCTCCATGGCCTCCCCGTCAGCAGGGGAGGCTTCCATGGACGATCCCGGCGCCTGTCTGGCCCGCATGCGCGCCGCCGCGCCGCTGGTGCAGTGCATCACGAATTTCGTCGCCATGAATGTCATGGCGAATGTCCTGCTGGCCGTGGGGGCCTCGCCTGCCATGGTCCACGCGCGGGAGGAGGCGGCGGAGTTCGCGGCGCTGGCGCAGGCGCTGGCCGTGAACATCGGCACGCCGGACCCCGCCTGGGCGGACGCGATGGAGATGGCCGCCGGGGCCATGAACGCGGCGGGACGGCCCTGGGTGCTCGATCCGGTCGGGGTCGGGGCCACCCGTTTCCGCCGGGAGATCTGCGTCCGCCTGCTGGACCTCGCCCCGACCGTGATCCGGGGCAACGCGTCGGAGATCCTCGCGCTCGCGGGCGCGGACACGACCGGGCGCGGGGCGGATGCGGCCGACAGCGTCGCCGCGGCCGAAGCCGCCGCGCGGGCGCTGGCCGCGCGCACCGGCGGGGTGGTGGCCGTGTCGGGGCCGGTCGATTTCGTCACCGACGGCGCGACGGCGTTCCGCATCCTGAACGGGCATCCGCTGATGCCGCGGGTGACGGCGCTGGGCTGCGCGCTGAACGGCGCGATCGCGGCCTTTCTGGTCGGCCAGCCCGCCCTGCCCGCGACGGTCGCCGCGATGGCCCATTACGGGCTGGCGGGCGAGCGTGCCGCGCCGGGCGCGGCGGGTCCGGGGACGTTCCAGCCCGGCTTTCTCGACGCGCTGCACGCCATCGGCCCCGATGCGCTGACCGCGGGCGCGCGGGTGGCGCGGGCATGATCGGGCCGGTCTATGCCATCACCGATCCCGACGCGCCGCGACCGGTGGCCGAGCAGGCGCTGGCCGCGGCGCGGGGCGGGGCCTGGGCCGTGCAGCTGCGCGACAAGCGGGCCGGCGACAACGAGCTTGCGGCGCTGGCGGCGGCCCTGCTGCCCGCGCTGACCGCGCTGGGGGTCAGGCTGATCTTGAACGATCGCGTCGCGGTGGCCCTGGCCGTCGGGGCGCACGGGCTGCACGTCGGGCAGGGCGACGGCGACCCGCAGGCGCTGCGCCGCCGGATCGGGCCGGGGATGATCCTGGGCCTGTCGGTCGAGACCGAGGCGCAGGCGGCCCGCGTGCCGGATGGCGTCGACTACGTGGGCGCGGGACCGGTGCGGGCGACGGCGACCAAGCCCGACCACGCGGCGCCCGTCGGTTTCGAGGGGTTGGCCCGCATCGCCCGCGCAGCGCCGGCGCCCGCCATCGCCATCGGCGGGCTGACCGCGGCCGACGCCGCGGCGGTCCGGGCCGCGGGTGCGGCGGGCATGGCGGTGGCCGGGGCCATCGCCCGCGCGCCGGACCCGCAGGCGGCGACCCGGGCGATCCGGGACGCATGGGGCCGCGCATGATCCCCAACATCCTGTCCATCGCCGGGTCGGACCCGTCGGGCGGCGCCGGCATCCAGGCCGACATCAAGGCGATCTCGGCCTGCGGCGGCTATGCGATGGCGGCGGTCTCCGCGCTGACGGCGCAGAACACGCGCGGGGTTCTGGCGGTCGAGACGGTCGCCCCCGCCATGGTCGCCGCGCAGATCGCGGCGATCCGCGCCGACATCCGCATCGACGCGGTCAAGATCGGGATGCTGGGCACGGCCGCGATCATCCGCGCCGTGGTCGGGGCGCTGGAGGGGCTGGACGCCCCGGTGGTGCTCGATCCCGTGATGGTCAGCAAGAGCGGCCACCGGCTGCTGGCGCCCGAGGCCGTGGCGGCGCTGCGCGAGGCGCTTGCGCGCGCCGCGGTCGTCACGCCGAACCTGCCCGAGGCGGCCGACCTGCTGGGCGAGGCCGAGGCCCGCGACCGTCAGGCCATGGAGCGGCAGGCCCGCGCCCTGCTGCGGGCCGGGCCGCGCGCGGTGCTGCTGAAGGGCGGGCATCTGCCGGGCGGGGACAGCCCGGATCTGCTGATGGACGCCGAGGGGGCGCGATGGCTCGACGCGCCGCGCCATGCCACGGCCAACACCCATGGCACGGGGTGCTCGCTGTCGGCCGCGCTGGCCTGCGCCCTCGGGCACGGCCTGCCGCCGCACGAGGCGGCGCGGCGCGCCAAGGCCTGGCTGTCGGGGGCGATCGCCGCCTCCGGCCGGCTGAGCGTCGGGCACGGCCACGGCCCCGTGCATCATTTCCACCTTTCGGAAGGTCTTCGCCCATGAGCTTCACCGAGGCGGCGCTGCGCGCCAATGCCGGGCTGTGCGCCGATATCCGCGCCATGCCCTTCAACCGGGCGCTGGCCGACGGCTCGCTGCCCGCCGCGATCTTCCGGCACTACATCATCCAGGACGCGCACTACCTCGACGGCTTCGCCCGGGCGCTCGCCCGCGCCGCCGCGGGGGCGCCGGATGCGGAGGCGGTGGCGCGGCTCGCAGGGGCCGCGGCCGGAGCCATCGCGGTGGAGCGCCAGCTGCACGCGCATTACATGGGCCTCTACGGCGTCGACGCGGCGGATTTCGCCGCCACCCCGCCAAGCCCGGCCTGCGCGCATTACGTCGGCTTCCTGATCGCCACCGCGGCCATGGGCGGCGCCGCCGAGGCCGTGGCCGCCCTGCTGCCCTGCTTCTGGATCTATCGCGACGTGGGCGCCGCGATCCACGCCACGGCGCAGCCCGGCAACCCCTATCGCGCCTGGATCGACACCTATGCGGGGGCGGATTTCGACGCCGCGACCACCGCGATGTGCGAACTCGCCGACCGCCTGGGCGCGGGGGCGAGCGCCGGCGAGGCCGCGCGCATGCAGGCGGCCTTCAGCCGCAGCGCGGTGCTCGAGTGGATGTTCTGGGACAGCGCCTGGCGGCGCGAGGGCTGGCCCGACACGTCGGTCGGGGGAGCCGGCGCATGAGCCGCCCGCTGTCCGACCCGACCGTGCCGGCGACCGGGGCCCTGACCGAGGCCCTGACCGGGGCGGGCGGGACGCGGACCGCGGCGAAGGGCGCGCTTCCGGCCTTCGCCCGCACCGCCGCGGAGGAGCCCGGGCCGCCGGGCGCGAGGGCGGCCATGGTCTCGGGCGGCCTGCGGCGCGCCGCCGACGCCAGCGCCGCGACGCCGGAGGCGGTGTTCGGGATGGTGGCGGCGCAGAGCCCGCCCGGCCGGGTCACGACGCCGGCCGAGATGGCCGACGCCGCGCCGTCCTTCGCGGGGCCCCGGACGCGGGCGGTCACCGGACGGAGGCTGATCCCCGACGGCGGGCCGGTCTGCGGCTGAGGCGACGCGGGCGCGGGCGCTGGGGCCGGGGCGAGGCCGGGCGCGGGGGCGGGAGGCCCCCCTGCCCTATTCCTCGTCCTCGACCTCGGTCAGCTTCAGCTCGCCCGCCTTGGCCATGTCGCGCGCGGCGTTGACGACCTGCGCCTGCGCGGCCTCGCCGTCGCGCAGCGTGACCTCCGCGTGCGCCTTGATCTCGGCCTCGAGACGCTGGGCGAGGCGCTTCGAGATGTTGGACATGAAGAAGTCCACGACGCGCGGCGCGTTGGTCTCGGCGAACTTCAGCGCCACGATCAGCGTCGGCTCGTCCACCCCCTTCATCAGGATGCCGGCATCGCGCGCGTCCACGCGGCTCGACAGGTCGGCGAAGGTGAACATGACCTTCTGCACCTGGCGCGCGAGCTTCGGCTTCTCCTGCTCGAGCTGCTGCAGCAGCCGCGCGCGGGCGCTGCTCGAGACGTTGTTCATCATGCTGCCGATGACGTCGGCCGGGCGGCGCGTGGCCTGCTCGCGCTGGATGACGCTGAGGAACTCGCGCTGGATGACCTCGGTGATGAGCTCCATCACCTCGCTGTCGAGGCGCGGCACCCGCGCGAGGCGCAGCACGATCACCTGGGCGAATTCCGGATCCAGCCGTTCGAGGATGCGCGCCGCCTTGTCCGACCGCATCTTGGACAGAACCACCGCCGCGGTCTGCGGATGCTCGTGGCGCAGGAAGCCCGCCAGCGCCTGGTCGGAGGAGTTGGACAGCTTCTCCCACAGCGTGCGCCCGCCGGCCATGTCGACATCGTCCATGATGCGCGACACGCTGTCGTCGTCGAGCATCTGCTGGAGGATGCGCCGCGCCTCCGAGGCGCCGCCCTTGATCTCCTGGTGGGCACCGAGCTCCTCGGTGAAGTCTGCGATGGTGCTCTGCAGCAGTTCCGGCGAGATGCGCCAAAGCCCGCTCATAGCCCGGGCGAAGCGGCGGATCGTGGTCTCGCCCATGCCCTGCAGCACATGCGGGGCCGATTCGGGCCCGAGGGCGGCGATGATGATGGCGGCCTTGTCGGCGAGGCTGAGGCCGTGCAGATGCGGGTCCCCGCCGGCCTCGGCGCCGGCGACGGGCGCGTCGGGCCCGGCGGCGCCGGCGGGAGCGGGCAGATTGGCGCTCATGGCGCGTATCCGCGCACCAGCGCGCCGGCCAGCAGCGTCCAGCCGTCGGCGATCACGAAGAAGGCCAGCTTGAAGGGCAGCGCCACCACGGCCGGCGGCACCATCATCATGCCCATCGACATCAGCACCGAGGCGATCACGAGGTCGATGACGAGGAAGGGAAGGAATATGAGGAAGCCGACCTCGAAGCCGCGCTGGATCTCGGACAGCAGGAAGGCGGGGATCAGCACCGACACCGCGGGCGGGGCCTCGGGATCGACGGCGTCGCGGCCCGGCGCGGCCTCCTGCATGACCGCCAGCGTGTCGGGGTCGACGCGCGCCTCCATGAAGGCGCGGAACGGCGCGAAGGCGCGGGCGACGCCGTCCTCCTCGGCGATCTCGCCGTCGATGAGGGGCTGGATGCCCTCGGTCCATGCCTCGGTGAACACCGGTTCCATCACGAAGTAGGTCAGGAACAGCGCGAGGCTGACGATCATCATGTTGGGCGGGGCCTGCTGCACCCCGATGGCCTGGCGCAGGATCGACAGCGACGTGACCATGAAGGGAAAGCAGGTCAGCATGATCGCGAGGCCGGGCGCGAGGCTGAGCAGCGTGACCAGCACGAAGAGCTGCGCCACGCGCGCCGTGAGCGACCCGCCCTCGGTCCCGAGATCGACCGTGACGGACTGAGCCAGCGCCGGTCCGGCCAACAGCGCCGCGAGCCCGAGCGCGAGGCCGGCGAGCGGCGCGAGGGGGACGCGGCGGGCCAAGGCTCAGCCGCCCCCGCCGACGTCCATGATCTCGGTCAGGCGCACGCCGAGCCGCCCGCCCTCGTCCTCGAGCTCCTGCAGCTCGCCCCGCGCGATGAGGCGCGACCCGACATAGATCTCCACCGGGTCCTCGACGCGGCTGTCGAGCGGCAGCACGCTGTCGCGGCGCAGCGACACGATCTCCGAGATCAGCGGCCGCGCGCGGCCCACCGACACCGTCACCTCGATCGGCACCCCGAAGATGGCCTTGTCGCGGTCGCCCGCGCCCGCGACGAGGCGCCGGGCGGCGTCGAGCGTGTCGGCTTCTTCATCCCGTGACACGGGCGGCCTCCTCCATGGCGGCGGCGGGAGGGCCGCCGAAAACCCGATCGAGCGCCGCCTGCGCGGCGGCGAGCGCGCCCTGCGCGTCGAACCAGACCCCGCCCGACGTCCATTCGAGGCGCGCGTCGGCGGGCCCGAGGGCGGGATCGGGGCGCAGCACCGCCACATCGGCGAAGCGCGGCGAAAGCCCCTCGACGCATTCGGGGGCGCAGCGGATCACGGGCCGGTCCGCCGGCGCCGCGGCGAGCCGGGCCGTCACCGCCTCGGCCACGGCATCGGCAAGCCCCGCCCCGGCCGCCCGCGGCGCCGCGGCGGCCATGATGGCGGCGATCACCGGCCCAAGCGCCGACAGAGCGGCGTCGCGGGCACCCGCCTGGCCGAGCTCGAGGTCGCGCAGGGCCTCGCGCAGCGCCGCCATGGCGGCGCGCTCGTCCGCATCGCCCTGCGCCAGCCCCGCCGCGAACCCCTCGGCGTAGCCCGCGGCGTGCCCCTCGCCCCGCGCCGCGGCGGCCGCGGCGGCGATGGCCTTCGAAGCCTCGGGGTCGGGCCGACGGGCGTCGCCGAAATTCTCGAGGCGCTGGGACAGCGGTCTCATGCGTTCTCGCTTTCGGCCTCGACGGTCGCCTGCACGTCGCGCTCGAGCCAGGAGCGCAGGACATTGGCGCTGTCGGCCTTGCGCTCGGAGAACATCTCGCGCAGCAGCGCGACGTGGTCGACGGGACCGCGCGGCTCGTATTCCTCCGCCTCCGAGAACTCGAGCGGCGGCGGCAGGCGTTCGGGCTGCATGGTCTGGGCGTTCTCGGCCGCCGACATCAGCGGGCGGATCACGAACAGCATCAGCCCCAGCGCCACGGTCGCGAGCACGCCCATCTGGATCAGGTCCATGGCGTTGCGCTCGAGGAACGAGCCGACGCCGCCCTCGGCCAGGGTGCCGGCCGCAGTGCGGGGCGCGAACTCCAGCGTCTCGACCGTGACGACGTCGCCGCGCGCCTCGTCATAGCCGATGGCGGCCTGCACGAGGTCGCGAAGCTGGGCGATCTCGGCCTCGGTGCGCGGCTGCCAGGCCGGCGCGCCGCCGGCCCCCGGCGCCGTCACGCCATCCACGAGCACCGCGACCGTCACGCGCTTGACCTCGCCGGCATGGCGCAGGGTCTCGCGCGTGGTCTGCGCGACGTCGTAGTTCACGCGCTCCTCGGTCTCGGTGCGCGCGCGCTCGCCGCCGCCGCCGCCCGCGCCCCCGCCCTCGACGGGCAGGTTCGAGGCCACCGTGGCGCCGCCGCCGGCGCCGCCGGTGCCGGTGTCCGAGATCTCGCGGGTGTCGGTGCTGATCGCCACGCGGCGGTTGGGGTCGAGGAGGCGCTCGACGGTCTTCTCGGTCTCGGTCGTGGTCTCGACCGCGACGGTCACGATGGCCTTGCCCTCGCCGACGCGGGCGGCGAGCAGCCGCTCGATCTCGCCGCGCAGCGCCGCCTCGCGCGCGGCGCCGCTCTGGGCGCCGTCGCGCGCCCCCGCCCGCTCGCCCGCCCGCAGCAGCACGCCGCCGGCCGAGTCGATCACCGACACGTCCTCGGGCGACAGGCCGGCCACGGCGGAGGCGACGAGATAGCGGATGGCCTCGGCCTGCCCGGGATCGAGCGCGCCGTGCGAGGTGGTGACGGTGATCGAGGCGGAGGGCCGCGCCCCGCGCTGGAAGGGCCGGCCCACCGGATTGGCGATGTGCACGCGCGCCGCGCGCACGCCGGGGGCGGCGAGGATGGTGCGGGCGAGCTCGCCCTCCCGGGCGCGCCAGTAGGCGGCGGCGAACATCTCGGACGTGGCGCCGAAGCCGTCGAGCCGGTCGAGGATCTCGTAGCCGGCGGGGCCGCTGCGCGGCAGCCCCTGCGCCGCGAGCGCCATGCGGATGCGGTCGCGCTCCGAGGCGGGCACGCGGATCTCGCCGCCCTGCACCTCGACCGTGCCGCCCATGGCCTGCGCCGCGGCGCCGACCTCGGCGGCCGCCTGCGGGTCGAGGCCGGAATACAGCAGCGCCAGCGGCGGGGTTCGCGCCGCCTGCCAGAGCCCCCAAAGCACGGCGCCCATCGCCAGAAGCGCGAGCGCCGCGATGGCCCGCTGGCGGGGCTGGAGCGCGGACCAGATGTTCAGCATGCCGCCCACGGTCGGATTCTTCCTGCAGGTCAGGGCCCGTCGCGACCATTCTGCCGCTGTTCCCGAAGCGGACCATCGGGGCGGCGCGCTTAACGACGGGTTTAACGCGCGCGCCGCGTCGCATCGGCATGGCGGCGCGATCGCGGCGCGTCCCATGCGCGCGGCGGGCTTAAGGGCGCGTTCAGCCCTCGGCGCCTAAGCCCTGCGGGAGGCCGCCCGCGCGGGGGCGGCGCGGTTGCGTGGCGGGTGCAGCATGGCGGGCGACGCGAAGGCGGCGGGCGGCGCGAAGAAGAAGGGCGGCGCGCTCGGCCTGATCATCGGCGGCGTGCTGATGCTGGGCCTCGGCGGCGGCGCCTTCTACGCCGTCTATGCGGGGCTTGTGCCCGTTCCCGAGAAGAAGGCGGCCGCGGACCCGCACGCGGCGCCGGCCGAACATGCCGAGCACGGCGAGAAACCGCCCGCTTTCCTGCCGCTCAGCCCCATTCTGGTGACGCTGGGCCGCGGGGCGGAGATGCGGCACCTCCAGCTGACGGCCCAGCTGGAAGTCGCGCCGGACAGGCTTGCCGCGGTCGATGCGCTGACGCCGCGGGTGCTCGACGTGCTCAACACCTACCTGCGCGCGGTCGACGCGGCCGTGATCGAGGATCCGGCGGCGATGCTGCGCATGCGCGCGCAGATGCTGCGACGCGTCCAGATGGTCGCGGGCGAGGGCCTCGTGCGCGACCTGCTGGTGTCCGAATTCATCCTGCGCTGAAGGAATCGCGCCATGACGCAGCCATGCCAATCCGCATCCCGTGCGAAGGACGGCAGCCCGTCGAACCGGCCGCGGACCGCATCATGGAACTGATCGCGGATGCGCTGCTGATCGCGGGCGCGCTGGGGGCTGCGCTGTACTGCCGCACGCTGGCGCGGCGGCTCGGGGCGCTGACCGATCTCGACAGCGGCCTCGGCGCGGCCATCGCCACGCTGTCGCGGCAGGTGGACGAACTGCGCGCCTCGCTGGACCAGGCGCGGTCGGTCTCGGGCGACCAGGCGCGCGAGACGGCCCAGCTGACGGCCCGGGCCGAGGTCGCGGCGGGGCGGCTGGAGCTTCTGCTCGCGTCGCTGCACGAAGGCGAGGGACGGCGGCCGGTCGGCGCGCGGGCGGCGCAGGGCCGGGCCGCGGCAGGCTGGCGGACGCGGCTGCGCGAGGACGAGGCTGACGAGGCGGGGACCGGCGACGCGGACGCCGCGGACGGCGACCGGCGGGAGGGGGCGTGACCGCGCGCCGCACCCCGGGTCCGGCGGGGGCGCCCCCCCGGCCAGCGGCCGCGGCCCCGGCAGCCGGCAAGCGCGGCGTGCCGGCGCGCAGGCCGCGGGTGCTGGGCTTCGTCGCGGCCTGCTTCGTGGCCTCGGCGGTGCTGCGCGCGGCCTTCGCCGGACAGGCGGCGGCCGAGTCGCTGGGCGCGGCGGCCGCGGAGGCCGAGGCCGCGGCCCGCGGCGCGGCGGAGGCCGCGGAGATCGCGCGCGCCGCCACCAACGAGCCCACGGTGCTGCGCCCCGAGGCCGCCGAGCCCGGCGCCGGCCCGAGCCTGACCGAGCGCGCCAACGCCTGCGAGGCCGATCCCGGCCCGCTGATGCAGGCGATCCGCGACCGGGCCGCGGGCCTCGACGCCCGCGAGCGGCGCGTGGCGGAGCGCGAGAGCCTGCTCGAGGTCGCCGAGGCGCGCGTCAAGGCCGAGATCGACCGCCTGATGCAGGCCGAGCAGCGCCTCGCCGACACGCTGTCGCTGGCCGACGGGGCGGCCGAGCGCGACGTGGCGCATCTGGTCGGCGTCTACGAGACCATGAAGCCCAAGGCGGCCGCCGTGATCTTCGGCGAGATGCAGGCGGAATTCGCCGCCGGGTTCCTGGCGCGCATGCGCGCCGACGCGGCCGCCGCGATCCTGGCCGCGATGGACGCCGGATCGGCCTATGCCGTCACCGCCGTGATGGCGGGCCGGCATGTGGGCGGCGTGTCGCCCGTGTCGAACCGGTGAGGCGCGTTCAGAGGATGTTCACGACCGCGGGCGATGAGGGACGGGTCGCCCCGCGCGGTCGGGGCTGAGGAAGGTCCAGAATGGGCGGCATCGCAGGCATCGTGGTCATCTTCGCAGCCGTGTTCGGCGGCTACCTGCTCGCGGGCGGGAAGATGGGCATCATCATGAAGGCCCTGCCCTTCGAGCTGATGATGATCTTCGGCGCAGCCGTCGGGGCCTTCCTGATCTCGAACCCCGGCCCGGTGATCAAGCAGGCGCTGGGCGACCTGAAGAAGGTGTTCGGCGGCCCGAAATGGACCGCGAAGGACGTGCGCGACCTGCTGTGCCTGCTGTTCGAGCTGCTGCGCATCGCCCGGCAGGCCCCGGTCGAGCTGGAGGAGCACATCGAGGATCCCAAAAGCAGCGCGATCTTCTCGCGCTACCCCAAGATCCAGGCCGATCACGACGCCGTCGACATGATCTGCGACACCATGCGCGCCGCCTCGATGAACTACGACGATCCCCACCAGGTCGAGGAGGTGCTGGAGAAGCAGCTCGACAGCCGCCTGCACCACGCGCTGCACGGCAGCCACGCGCTGCAGACGATGGCGGACGGGCTGCCGGCGCTGGGGATCGTCGCGGCGGTGCTGGGCATCATCAAGACGATGGCCTCGATCGACCAGCCGCCCGAAATCCTGGGCAAGATGATCGGCGGCGCGCTGGTCGGCACCTTCCTCGGGGTGTTCCTCGCCTACGGCTTCGTCGGCCCGTTCTCGGCCAAGGTGAAGGCGGTGGTGGAGACCGAGCACCAGTTCTATCTGCTGATCCGCGAGGTGCTGGTGGCCAACCTGCACAAGCATGCCGTCGACATCTGCCTCGAGGTCGGCCGGCAGAACGCGCCCCATGACTGGCGGCCGAGCTTCGCCGAGCTGGAACAGGCGCTCAGCGACACCCGCAGCGGGGCGACGGCATGAGCGCCCGGGCATTTTTGGCCGCGACGGTCGCCGCGGCGGCGCTGGGCGCGCCGGGCTGGGCGCAGGACGGGGCCGTGCGCGTGCGCGGGGGCGAGCATCCGACCCACAGCCGGCTGGTGATCGACGCGCCGCGCGGCACGGCCGCGCCCGCATGGGGCGTCGAGGGCCGCATGCTGGTCGTGGCGCTGCCGGCGCTTTCGCGTCCGCTGGCCCCGGCCACGGGGCGTCTGTCGCGGGTGGCGGGCGTCGAGGCGGGCCCCTTCGACGGCGGGCAGGCGCTGCGCGTGGCCATGACCTGCGATTGCGGGGCGCGGGTGCAGACGCTGGCGGACGGGCGCATCGTGATCGACCTGGCGGAAGGCGCGCCGCGCCCCCCGGCGCCGGCCACCGCCCCGGGCCCGACCTCCGCCCCGGCCCCGGGTCCGGCCGAAGCCGGCGCGCCCGCGCCCGCGCCCGCGGACCCGCAGCCCGCCACAGTGGCGTCCGCGGACGGCGCGGCGCCGCCCCCGCCCGCGGCACTCGAAGCGGCGCTGCCGCCGCCGCCGATGCCGCGCCCCGCGCCCGCGGACCCGGCCACGGGCATTGGCGCATACACTGGCGCAGGCACTGGCGGGGATCCGGCGCCGACCGCGGACGCGGCGCCTGCCCCCGCCGCCGCGGCGACCGCGGCCGAGGCCGCCGCGGCGACCGACGCGGCGACGCAGGAGGCCGCGCCCGACGGGGAGCGGCCGCCCGTCTCCGCAGCGGCCGGCGACGCGGGCGACACCCCTGGCGCGGACCTGCCCGCCGCGGCGCCGTCCGCACCCCCATCCGGGCCGAGCGAGGCCACCGTTGCGGCGGCGCGCGCGCAGCTGCTGCAGCAGCTGAGCCGCGCGGCGGATGAGGGCATGCTCGACCTCGCCGAACGCGCCGAGACCGCGCCGCCGATCGGATCCGATGACGAGGCCCCCGCGGCCAGCCCCGACGAGATCGCGGCGCTGGCGTCGCAACTGCGCGCGCGCACCGGCATGGACATAGCCAATGCGCGCAACCCGCCCCGCACCGTCGCGGCGAAGGCCGCCTCCGGTGCGGAGTGCGCCCCGGCGCGGCTGTTCGACCTAGCTTCCTGGGCCGACGGCGCGCCGCTGGCCGAGCAGATCGCCGCGCGCCGCGTCGCGCTGGTGGGCGAGTTCGACGCGCCCGATGCCGACGCGGTCGCGCTCTATGCGCGGATGCTCGCCGCGCATGGCTTCGGGGCGGAGGCCCGCGCCGCGCTGGCGGCCTTCGCCGACGAGGCCCCCGCCCCGCCGATGCTGGCCGAGATCGCGCATCTGGTGGAGGGCGAGCCCATCGGCGACGGACCGCTGAAGGCCGGTCTCGGCTGCCCGGGCCCGCATGGCGCCTTCGCCGCGGCGGCGCATGCGCTGGACGGGGCGCTGGCCCCCGAGGCGATCCGGGTCGAGCCGCTGCGCGACGCGCTGGCCGCCCTGCCGCCGCGGGCCCGCACGCAGCTGATCCTGCCCATCGCCGGCGCCGCGCTGGAGGCGGGTCTGGTCGTCGAGGCGGAGACGCTGGCCGGGGTCGCCGCCCGCGGCGAGCCGCCCGCCCCCGACGGCGACGGCATGCTGACCGTGCTGTTCGCGCGGATCGATGCGGCCCGCGGCGACTGGCGCCGCGCCGAGGCCGCGCTGCTGCCCCTGCTGCGCGCGGCGAGCCCGGCCGGCGTAGAGGCGATGATCCGGCTGGTCGAGTTCCGCCAGGCGCAGGGCCTCGCGACGCCGCCCGGCCTGGCCGACGACATGGAGGCGGTGGCCTTCACCATCGGCCCCACCGCCCATGGCCGCCGGCTGCTGCGCGCCGCGGCGGTGGCGCGGGCGACCGGCGAGGGGCTGGGGCTGGCGCTGGCGTCGCTGGCGCGGCTGGCCGCCGAGGACGGCGCGGCCGCGGCGCAGGCGGCGCGGGACATGGTGACCGACTACGCCCCCGGCGAGGCGGAGGGGCCGGCCTATGCGCAGGCGGTGCTCGACAATCTGGGCCTGATCGGCGACGGCCCGGAATCGGACCGCGCGCGCATCGCCGCCGCGGCGCGCCTGTCGGCGATGGGGCTGGAGAACCTCGGCGAGACGCTGCTCGGCCCGGCGCTGGCCCGCGGATCGGCCCCGGCGCGCATCGCCGCGGCCGAGGCGGCGACCGCGGCGCTGGAGCCGGAGCGGGCGCTGGCGCATCTGGACGGGCTGACCGGCGAGCGCGCGGCCCGGGCGCGGGCGGCGGCGCACGGAGCGATGGGCGACTATGGCGCGGCGGCGACGGCGGCCGAGGCGACCGGGGACCGGGCGCTGGCGGCGCGCTATGCCTGGCTGGCCGGCAACTGGGCGGCCGCCGCGGCGGCGGGCGACACCGACCGTCGCATCCTCGCGGCCTGGATGGCCGGCGCGGGCGAGATGCCGGCCGAACTCGCGGCGGCGGCCGCCGCGGACCCGGCGCTGGCCGAGCAGGCGGAGGCGTTCTCGGCCGAAGTCGACCCGGACGGCCAGAGCCTGATCGAGGCCGCGGCGGCGGCGCTGGAGGCCGCGAAGCGGCGGCGCGCGGTGGTCGGGGGGCTGCTGAGCGATGGATAATCCGGGATACGTCTCCCTGACGCGGCTGAAGGGGCTGGCCGACGAACTGCGCGTGGTCGCCAACAACATCGCCAACGTCTCGACCACCGGCTATCGCGCCGAGGGGGTGGTGTTCGCCGAGGTGCTGATGGAAGCGCCCGTCGACGGCGGGGCGCTGGCGATGGCCCAGCCGCGGGCGCGCGTCACCGACACGAGCGAGGGCGGTTTCGCCGCGACGGGGGGCGAGCTGGACCTCGCCATCGCCGGGCCCGGCTTCTTCCAGATCCAGACGGCGGACGGCCCGCGCCTGACCCGCGCCGGGGCCTTCGCGCGCAGCCCGGAGGGCGATCTGGTGACGCTGGGCACGGGCGCGCCGGTGCTGGACGCCGGCGGCGCGGCCATCGCCCTGCCGGCCGAGGCGCGCGCCATCGCGATCTCCGAGGACGGGGTGATCAGCGCCGACGGCGACATCGTCGGCCAGATCGGCCTGTTCGACGCCGCCCCGGAGGCCCTGATCCGCGAGGACGGCACGACCTTCCGGGTCGACGGGGCCGTCGTGCCCCTGCCCGAGGGCCGCGTGGTCCAGGGCTTCGTCGAGCAGTCCAACGTCAACGCCGTCGACCAGCTCGCGCGCATGATCGAGGTCCAGCGCGCCTATGAGCTGGGCCAGTCCTTCCTCGAACTCGAGGACCAGCGCCTGCGCGAAAGCGTGCGCACCATCGGCCGCGTCTCCTGACGCGGGGCAAAGGGGAGAAACCCATGCGCGCCCTCAAGATCGCCGCCACGGGCATGGATGCCCAGCAGACGCGGGTCGAGGTGATCTCGAACAACCTCGCGAACATGTCGACCACGGGCTACAAGGCCCGCCGCGCCGAGTTCGCCGACCTGATCTACCAGCAGCCGCGGGCCGCCGGCAGCATCAACGCCGCGGACGGCGCGGTGCTGCCGGCGGGCGTGCAGCTGGGGCTCGGGGTGCGCACGACCGCCGTGGCGTTCAACATGCAGCAGGGCTCGATGCGCGCATCCGGCGGCGAACTGGACCTTGCCATCGACGGCGGCGGCTGGTTCGCGGTGACGCTGCCCAGCGGCGAGGCGGCCTACACCCGCGACGGCGGCTTCAAGCGCACGGGCGAAGGCCTGATGGTGACGAGCGACGGCTATCCGGTCGCCCCCGAGATCACCATACCCGAGGACGCGCGGCGCGTGACGATCAACCCCGACGGCGAGGTCTACGCCTTCTTCCAGGACGAGGTGGACAGCCAGCTGCTGGGACGGATCGACCTGATCGACTTCGCCAACGACCAGGGCCTCGAGCCGATGGGATCGAACCTGTTCCTCGAGACGCCGGCCTCCGGGCCGCCCAATGCGGGCGCGCCGGGCGAGGACGGACGCGGGCGCATCCTCCAGGGCTATGTCGAGGAGAGCGCGGTGGACCCGGTGCGCGAGATCACCGAGCTGATCCAGGCCCAGCGGGGCTATGAGCTGAACTCGAAGGTCATCAGCGCCGCCGACCAGATGCTCGGCGCAACCACGCAGATCCGATGAGCGCGCGCGCTCTCGCCGCAGCCGCGGCGCTGGCCGCCGCGCTGGCGGCCCTGCACGGCCCGGCCGCCGCGGAGCCCCTTGGCGCGGACGGCGCCGCGGCCGGAGAGACGCTGGTCGCCGCGCGTCCGATCCGCGCCCGCAGCGTGCTGGGGCCGGAGGACGTGGTGGCCATCCCCGGCGCCACGCCCGGCGCCCTGAGCGACCCGGACGAGGCCATCGGCATGGAGGCCCGCACGATGCTGGGCCGCGGCCGTCCGATCGGACCGGGGGACCTCGTCCCCGCGGCCTATGTCGACCGCAACCAGATCGTGACCATGGTGTTCGAGCGCGGCGGCCTGTCGATCACGGCGGAGGGGCGCGCCCTGGCGCGCGCGGGCGAAGGCGACCGGGTGCGGGTGATGAACCTGGACAGCCGCACCACGGTCACCGGCGTCGCGGTCGCCCCCGGCCTGGTGATGGTGCGATGAGGGGGCCCGCCCGCCCCGCCCTTGCGCTGGCCGCCCTGCTGGCCGCCGCAGGCTGCGCCGACCGGCTGGACCACCTGGGCAAGCCGCCGACCATGACCGCGCCGGGCGCCCCGCGCGACCCGGTCGAGCCCATCGCGCCGGCGCGCGCGGCGCTGGCGCGCCGGGCCCCGCCGCCGCCGGTCGAGACCTATGCGGTCGGGTCGCTGTGGCGGTCCGGGCCGAGTTCGCTGTTCGGCGACCGCCGCGCGCGCACCGTGGGCGACATCCTGACCGTGGTCATCGCCATCGACGACGAGGCCACCATCTCGAACCAGACCAACCGCAGCCGCAGCGGCAGCGAGGGGATGAGCGTGGAGGCGCTGCTGGGCCTGCCCAGCGTCGCCGACAGCATCCTGCCGGCCGACGCCACGCTGAACCCTGCGGTGCAGCTCGGCGGGACCTCGGCCAGCGCCGGCCGCGGCACCACCGCGCGGGCCGAGGAGATCACGCTGCGCGTCGCCGCCACGGTGACCGACGTGCTGCCCAACGGCCATCTGGTGATCTTCGGCAGCCAGGAGCTGCGGGTGAACTTCGAGCTGCGCGACCTTCAGGTCGCCGGGGTGATCCGGCCCGAGGACATCAGCCGGCGCAACGAGATCCCCTACGACAAGATCGCGGACGCCCGCGTCGCCTATGGCGGACGCGGCCAGATCACCGACCTGCAGCAGCCGCGCTATGGCCAGCAGGTGCTCGACATCGTGCTGCCGTTCTGATGCGGCCGGAGACAGCGCCATGAAGAAGATCCTGATCCCCGCCGCGATGGCGCTGCTGGGCCTGGTGGGCGGCGCGGGGGCGGGCTGGTTCCTGAAACCGCCCCCGCCGGCCGCCGACCCCTGCGTGGGCCCGGACGGCGCGCATGTCGGCGAGGAGGCCTGCGCGGCGCTGATGGAGGAGAGACAGGCCGAGGCGCTGGCCAAAGCCTATGACGGCAAGGAGAAATCCGAGTTCGTCCCGCTGGAGCGCCAGTTCATCGTGCCGGTGGTCGCCGCCGACCGGGTGGCGGCGATGATGGTGCTGAGCCTCGGCGTCGAGGTGGCGCCCGGCAAGGTCGAGACGGTGCTGAAATCGGAACCCAAGGTGCGCGACGCGCTGCTGCGCACCCTGTTCGCCCATGCCTACAGCGGCGGCTTCGAGGGCGACTTCACCGCCGAGCACGTCATGCGCGACCTGCGGCGCAACATGCTGGTGGCGGTGCGCGAGGTGGTCGGACCCGACGCCCGCAACGTGCTGGTTCAGGACATCGTCAAGCAGGTGCAGTAGGGGCCGCGGTCCGCGCGGGGCGCGCCCTCAGCGCACCGCGCCGACGGCATCGGCCGCGACCACCGCCCCGCCCGCCAGCCTGAGCATCGGCTCGCCGTCCGTCCGCCGCGCCTCGACCACGCGCTGGAAGGTCTGGGCCGGCAGGTTGGTCGTCGCCCCGCCCTCCTCGCCGAAGCGCACCGAGAAGCCGTAGTCGCCCTTCTCGGCCTCGGCGCCGTCGGCGCGCTTGCCGTCCCAGGTCACGCTTTCGTCGGCGGGCGGGAAGCCGATCTCGCGCACCACGGCGCCGGCGGCATCGCGCACCACCAGCGTGGCGGTCGGGGCGCCTTCGGGCGGCGCGGGCGGCCAGACCTCGACCGGCGCGCCGTCATAGGGCGTCGGCGCCTCGGCGCGCACCTCGCGCCCGATCCAGTCGCCCAGCGCGCCGGCGCTGGCCGCCGCGAGGGACGAGATCAGGTCGCCCAGCAGCTCGTTCGTGCGCACCTGCTGCTCGACGGAGGAGAACTGGGCGAGCTGGGCCACGAACTCGGTCGATTCGATGGGGTTGAGCGGGTCCTGGTTGCGCATCTGCGTGGTCAGCAGCGTGAGGAAGGTATCGAAATCGGCCGTCAGCGCGTTGCGCGAGCTGGCCTCGGGTTCCTCGGCCGGCGCAGCGGAAGCGGCGCCGCCGGCGCCGAGAGATGCGGCGGAGAGGGCGGACAGGTCGGTCATGGGCGTGCTCCCGGATCAGAGGCGGATGTCGAGACGGTCGGCGGGGCCGCGCGGACGGGCGGCGGCGGCGGGGCGGTCGTCGCCATCGGCCGGATAGCCATGCGCGGCGGGAGGCGCGCCCCCGCGCCGGTCGTCCGGCGCGCCGTCGGAAAACGACAGCGCCGGTCGGTCATAGCCCGCGGCGGCCAGCTCGCGCTGAAGGGCGTCGGCGTTGCGGCGCATCAGCTCGAGCGTCTCGGGCCGCTCGGCGGTCAGGGCGGCGGAGAGGCGGCCGTCCTCGACGCGGATGTCGACCGTGACGCGACCGAGCTCGGGCGGATCGAGCCGCAGCTCAACCCGCTCGCCGTCGCGCGACAGCGCGATGGCGCCGGCGAGGCGGCGCACCGCATCCGCGGCAGCGGCGGGATCGGCCAGCGCGGCGACGGGCGCGGCGGCGGCGACCGGCGCGTCGGGGCCGCGCGGCGACGGCCCTTCGGCGGCCGCCGCGGATTCGGCCGCGCCCGGCGGAACGAGCGGCGCGGCCGCCATGCGACCCCGCTGGACCGTCGCCGCGCCCGGCGCGGGGGCGGCCATGCCTTGCGGCGGGGCCGCGGCGGCGACGGGCGCGGCGGACGCGGCGCCGTCGGGCGCTGCGGTCCCGACCCGGCCCGGGGCGTCGTCCGCTCCGCCCGCGGACAGGGACCCGCCCGACCCGCCGGGCGGGCGCGCGGCCGCTACGGGCACGGCCGGGACCGGACCCGCCGCCATGCCGCCGCTCGGTGGCGGCGCCGCGGCCCCGGCCGCGGTCGCAGCCGCGGCTGACCCGTCCGCCGGCGCGACGCCGTCGCGCGACAGGCCCGGAAGGGTCGCCGCGTCGCCTTGCGGGGCCGACGGCGCAGGGACCGACGCTCCCTCCGCCCGAGGCGGGGGGGGCGGCGACGCGGGTGAGGCGGCCTGCGCGACGGATTGTGGCACGGAGCGCGGAACGGGCTGCGGAACCGGCTGCAGAACCGGCTGCGGCGCAGCGGGCGGCGCCATGTCCGCGGCGGCGGGCGCGGCCGCAGGCGCCGAGGCGGGAATTGCGGCCGCGGCAGGCGCGACGATGGGCGCAGACGAGAGGGCGGGGGCCGGGGCATCGGCCCGGGTCGCGGCCGGCCCCTCCCTGGCCGGCGCCGGCGCGCCGCCGGCCGCCGATGGCGGCGCCGCGGGCGCGTCTGCGCCACGGGCGGCGCCGGGGGCGTCCGTCCCGGGGGCGATCCGGGCGATGCCGCCGACCGGCGCGGCCGGATCGTTCGGGGCGGGCGCGGGGGACGGCGCGGCAGGCGGGGCCGCGGACGCCTCGGCGGGCGCGGGCATCGGCGAGGGCGGGCGCGGCCCCGGAACAGGCGGCGCGGCAGGGGGTCTTGCGGCGCGATCGGACGCCTGCGCGGGCGTGCCGGTCCGGGCGGCGCCGTCGGGGCGGACGACGGCCGTCCCTGCCGCGGCGCGCGCGGCGCCCGCCGCAGGCGCCGCATCCCCGGCACCGGATGCGCCTGCGTCGGCTGGATCGGAAGCGGCCGTCGCGGCCGGGAGGCCGGACGAGGGCGCGACGGCCGGGGGCGCGGCGGCGCGCGCGTCCGCGGCGGGCCCGGCGGCCGCCGCATCCGCGGCGGATGCAGGCGGCAGAGGCGGGACCGGGCCTGCGCCCGCGGCCTCGAACCCGGCGCGGCCGGTCGGCGGCGCGGCGGCGATATCGCGCGCGTCGCCGGGTCCGACCGAAGTCCCGGCGGCATTCCCGGCGGCGGCCCGATGCACCGGGTCCGCGACGGCCGGTCCGCGCGCGGCGGCCTCATCCGGCGGCGCATGGACCGCGACCCGCGTCTGCGCGGCGGGACCGGCGCCCGATGGCGCGGCCTCGGCGACGGGCGGGCCCGCGGTCGCGGCGACGGGATCGGACGGGGCGCGCGCGTCGGACGCGGCGGCAGGATCGGACGGGGCGGCGAGGGCGATGCCGGGCTGGGGCGCGAAAGGCGCCGGCGCGGGATCGGGATCCGGGTCCGACGCCCGGCGCGCAGCGCGCGGGGCGCCGGGGACGGGCGCCTCGGCCGTCGCAAGCGCATCTACCGCGGCCGGCGCGCGCCGCGGCTCGTCCGGGATCGCCCCGGCGCCCTGCACCGGCGGCGCGCCGCCGGGCGCCGGCTGGTCCGGCTGCGGCGCGGCCTTCGCCGGCGATCCCACGACCGCCGCGAAATCCGGTGCGCCCGCCGCGGTTCCGGCAGGGTCATCGCCCCCCGGGCCCGTGGGATACGCGGCGGCCGGAGCCGCCCATGGCGCAATCTGCATCATCCACCCCGCGCCGCTGTCGCGCGCCGGCGGAGCCCGGGACCGGGCGCCGTTCTGGCGTCGCCATGCTGCAGGGCAGGCCCTAACCGATCGTTTACCCGCGCCGCGCAGCCTGCGCGGATCGAGAAGGAGGCCACCGTGCCGCAGCCCGTCGCGCCCGCACTGCCCCCCGCCGCCGCCCCGGCGCATGGCGTGGCCCCTGCGCGCGCGGCGGAACTGCGCGAAGTGGCCACCGCCTTCGAGGCGAGCTTTCTGGCCGAGATGCTGACCCATGCGGGCCTTGCGGGCGGCGCCCCGGGCTTCGACGGCGGCCCCGGCGAGGCGGCCTTCGGCGGCATGCTGGTGGCCGAGCAGGCGAGGCTGATGGCCGAAGCGGGCGGGATCGGCATCGCCGAATCGGTTTTCGAGGCGCTGCTCAAGCGCGAGGGCGCGCCATGAGCCAAGGCCCCGCCCGCCGCCTGATCGAGCATGTGCTGGACCAGCTCGAGCGCGAGCGCGAGGCGCTGGTCGAGGGGCGCTGGAGCGCGCTGGCCGATGCGCCGGCCCATCGCGAGCGCGACCTCGCGCGGCTGTCGGCCATGCCCGAGGCCCCGGAGCTGCTGGACGACCTCGCGCTGCTGCGCGCGGCGGCGACGCGCAACGCGGCGCTGTGCCGGGCGGCGCTGGACGGCTTCGCCGCCGGGCGCAGGCGGGCGGCCGAGATCATCGCCGGGGCGGGCGCGATGCTGGGCTACGATGCCAGCGGCGCGCCCGTGACCCGCGGCGCCCCCGCCCCCGGCGGCCGCCGCGCCTGAGGGGGCGCACCCCCCCCCTGCCCCGCCCGTTCCGACCCGACGGCCCGCAGCGAACGCGCTGAATCAGGCGTTTACCGTTTATTCGGCGAATCGGCGCGATGGTCGCCGTCGAAAGCGGTCGCGAACACTGGCGGGTCAACCGCCGCCGTCGTCCGACGGCCCTTTCGCCGGAGCAACCGGCGGTGCGTGAACGGCGGCGCAGAAGGCGCGGCTTTGCGACAGGAGAAGCGCCGAGTGTCCTCGCTCCTCACCAACAACAGCGCCATGGTCGCGCTCGGCACGCTGCGGACCATCAACCGCGACCTCGGGGCCGCGCAGAACCAGATCTCCACGGGCATGCGGATCGCCAACGCGCGCGACAATGCCGCGACCTGGAGCATCGCCACAACGATGCGGTCCGACGTGACGGGGTTCAAGGCGGTCAGCGAATCGCTGGCGCTGGGCACGGCGACGCTGGGGGTCGGCCGGGACGGCGCGGAGACGGTCGCGTCGCTGCTCGACCAGCTCAAGGGCAAGGTCGTCGCCGCGCAGGAGGCGAACGTCGACCGCAGCAAGATCCAGCGCGACGTGGCCGAGCTGGTCGACCAGATCAAGGTCGCCGTCGACGCCACCCAGTTCAACGGGCTGAACCTGCTGAAGGGCTATCGCCCGCTGACCGTCGTCGCCTCGCTGAACCGCATCGACAGCACCACGGTGACGGCGGGGCGGATCGGCTACGAGACCCGCGACCTCACGACGGATGCGGGCGCGGCGGGCACGGACGGGGCGATCGCGGTGCCCGCGCCGCCCTCCGAGGTCACCGCCACGGGCGGCATCGCGCCCGTCGCGGCGGGCACGACGATGACCCTGTCGCTGAAGGCGCGCGCGGTCGCGGCCGGCGACAGCTACAGCCTCGCGCTCGACGACGGCAGCAATCCCGCCAAGACCTACACCTATGTCGCGGCGCCCGGCGACACGCTGAACGACGTGGCACGGGGGCTGCAGAAGCTGCTGTCGCTGGACGCGCCCGATGACGGCGGCGGCGCCGTGGGCGTGACGGCCGCGGCGGACCCGACGACGACCGATGTGGCGCTGACGCTGCGCAGCGACACAGTCGCCTACACGGCCAGCACGGCGACGCAGACCGGCGGCACGCCCAGCGGCGGGCTGCTGGGGCTGGACAAGTTCGATGTCAGCACCGCGCAGGGGGCGCAGGCCGCGCTCGCGGCGCTGGAGGACTACATCGCGTCGGCCATCGGGGCGGCGGCCGAGTTCGGCTCGGCCCAGGCGTCCATCGATGCGGCGGACGGCTTCGTGGGGCGGATCCTCGACAGCTTCACCGAAGGGGTCGGCGCGCTGGTCGACGCCGACATGGAGGCGGCCTCGGCGCGGCTGCAGGCCCTGCAGGTGCAGCAGCAGCTGGGCACCCAGGCGCTGTCGATCGCCAACCAGACCCCGCAGAACATCCTCGCGCTGTTCCAGCAGTAGATCGGGACAATTGCGACCGTAACGCCGCGTTGACGCTTTCGGGCGTTGAGTGGCGGCGGGTCGGCCCCGGATGGCCGGGACGGCCCCGGCGTCAGAAGGGCGTGAATGCGCCGGGCCAGAGCCCGGAAGTCCGGAACAGGCGGCGTCGAACGCGCCCCTCTCAGACAAGGAGCAAGGCGATGTCATCGCTTCTCACGAACAACAGCGCCATGGTCGCGCTGCAGACGCTGAAGACCATCAACAAGAACATGGGCGAGGTCCAGAACCAGATCTCGACCGGCAAGCGCATCGCGAACGCCCGCGACAACGCCGCGCTCTGGGGCATCTCGACCACGATGCAGACCGACGTGAC
>DAIPIU010000054.1:0-17453 GCA_036770645.1 Rubrimonas sp.
TCGATCCCCGGGATCGTCAACACCTTCATCGGCCTGTTCAAGGACACCACGTTGGTCTCCGTCATCGGTCTGCTCGACCCGCTGGGCCTGACCAAGCCGATCCGTGCCGACACCAACTGGAACGGCATCGTCTGGGAACTGTACGGCTTCGTCGCGGTGATGTTCTTCGTGTTCTGCTGGGGCATGTCCCGATATTCCATGCAACTCGAGCGGCGCCTGCGCGCCGGCGACCGTCGCTGAGGAGAGAACCGTCATGGCCGAGGCCGTCATCGACCACACCGCCGAGCGCACCCTGGACCGGCGCAACCTCCGCGTCTCCGACGAGATCGCCATCGAGATCGTCGGCATGAACAAATGGTACGGCGAGTTCCACGTTCTCAAGAACATCGACCTCACCGTCTACAAGGGCGAGCGCATCGTGATCTGCGGCCCCTCGGGGTCGGGCAAGTCGACGCTGATCCGCTGCATCAACCGGCTGGAGGAACACCAGAAGGGAAGAATCATCGTCGACGGCAACGAACTGACGTCGGACCTCAAGAAGATCGACGAGATCCGCCGCGAGGTCGGCATGGTGTTCCAGCACTTCAACCTGTTCCCGCATCTGACGATTCTCGAGAACTGCACGCTCGCGCCGATCTGGGTGCGCAAGACGCCGAAGCGCGAGGCGGAAGAGATCGCGATGCATTATCTGACCAAGGTCAAGATCCCCGAACAGGCGGACAAGTTCCCCGGCCAGCTGTCGGGCGGCCAGCAGCAGCGCGTCGCCATCGCCCGCGCGCTGTGCATGAAGCCCAACGTGATGCTGTTCGACGAACCGACCTCGGCGCTCGATCCCGAGATGATCAAGGAGGTGCTCGACACCATGATCAGCCTCGCCGAGGAGGGGATGACCATGCTCTGCGTTACCCATGAGATGGGCTTCGCGCGCCAGGTGGCGAACCGCGTGATCTTCATGGACCGCGGGCAGATCGTCGAGCAGAACGAGCCGGAGGAATTCTTCCTCAACCCGAAGAGCGACCGCACGAAGCTGTTCCTCAGCCAGATTCTGGGGCATTGAGTCAGCCACGGAGGGGCGGCCGCGCCGGCCGCGCCGCAGGGAACGGGGTCCTCTCATGTCGTGGTCGCCGCGCGCGAGGCGCGCAGCATATGCATTGGCCGCGCTGGCGTTGAGCGCCTGCGCGCCCTCCGGCGCCGTTTTCGCGCCGCCGACAGCGCCGGCACGCACCGGCCCGGCCTTCACCGCCGCGCCCGGCGAGGTCATGGTCCTGTCCGATGCCTGCGCCTTCCGAGACTGCCCCGCAGGCGCGCCGCGGGCTGTGACGGAGCTCGTTTACCTCGGCATGCGCAGCCCGACCGAGGCGGTGTTCCAGCGCCGCGACGAGAGCGCCTTCGACGGCCCGCTGCGCGACAGCGGGATCCCGGGGGTCTCGGTGCCGGACCGGCCCGAGACGCCGGCCGACGCCGGCCGGTACATCCCCCCGCGCGCGGCCGGGTCGCAGATCCTGTCCTCGGTCGTGTCGGAGATCGTGGTGAACCCTGTTGCGGGGGCCGCTTTCGGCGTGGACGAGATCGCGGTCGCCGTGACGGAGATCACCCCGGGCCGCGTGGTCTACCATCTCGAACGGCTCTGACGCGGCCGCGCTGCCGGTCGAGGCCGCGCTGCCGGCCCTGCTGGCGGCGATGGCCGAGGGACGCGGCGCGGTCCTGGAGGCCCCGCCGGGCGCCGGGAAGACCACGCGGGTGCCGCTGGCGCTGCTCGGGCAGGGCTGGGCGGCAGGGCGCATCGTGATGCTCGAGCCGCGTAGGCTAGCTGCCACGGCCGCCGCGCGGCGCATGGCGGCGACGCTGGGCGAGCCGGTGGGCCGGACGGTCGGCTTCCGCATCCGCGGCGAGACCGCCATCTCGCGTGACACGCGCATCGAGGTGGTCACCGAAGGCGTGCTGACGCGCATGCTGCAGGCCGACGCCGCGCTGGACGGCGTCGCGGCGGTGATCTTCGACGAGATCCACGAGCGGTCGCTGAACGCCGACCTCGGTCTGGCGCTCTGCCTCGAGGCGCGCGCCGCACTGCGGCCCGACCTGCGGCTGCTGGCGATGTCTGCGACGCTGGACGCCGGGCCGGTGGCGGCGCTGATGGACGCGCCGCGCATCGCCTCGGCGGGCGTCGCGCATCCGGTCGAGACACGGCATGCCGACCGCCCCCTGCCCGGCCGCAGCCCCCCCGAGGTCGCTGCGGCGGTGGCCGAGGCGGTGCTGGCGGCCCTTTCCGCAGGGACGGGGGGGGTGCTCGCCTTCCTGCCCGGCGCGGGCGAGATCGGCCGCGCCGCTGCGTGGCTGGCGCAGCGCCTGCCGGCGGACACCGAGCTGCAGGAACTGTTCGGCGACCTGCCCGCGGAACGGCAGAGGTCGGCGCTGGCACCGTCTGCGCCGGGGCGGCGAAAGGTCGTTCTGGCCACGGCCATAGCCGAGACCTCGCTGACCGTGCCGGGCGTGCGGATCGTCGTCGATGCGGGGCTGGCGCGCCGGGCGCGCTTCGACCCGGGATCGGGGATGACGCGACTGGTGACCGAGCGCGCGAGCCGCGCCGAGGCAGACCAGCGCCGCGGGCGGGCCGGGCGCGAGGGGACGGGCCTGTGCCTGCGGCTGTGGACCCGCGGGGAGGAGGGCGCGATGGCGGCCTTCGCGCCGCCCGAGATCGCGACCGCCGATCTCGCGCCCCTCGCGTTGGAGCTGGCGGTCTGGGGCGCGCCCGATCCCGCCGCCCTGCCCTTCCTCGACCAACCCCCGGCCGCGGCCTTCGCGGAAGCCCGCGCGCTGCTGGCGGCGCTGGGCGCGCTGGACGGGATAGGGCGCGCGACGGATCGCGGACGCGCCCTCGCCGCTCTGCCTGCGCATCCCCGCCTCGGGCGCATGATCCTCGATGCCGGGTCCGACGCGCCGACCGCCAGGGCGTTGGCCGCGCTGCTGACCGAGCGCGACCCGCTGCGCCTGCCCGGAACCGACCCGGGGGCAGACATGGGCCTGCGGCTCGAGGCGCTGGCCGATCCGGCAGGCTTCACGCGGGCACGGGGGCGACCCGTCGACCGCGCGGCGCTGGCGCGCGTGGCCGACACGGCGGCGCGGCTGGGCCCGCGGGGCCGCATCGATCCCGCCGCGGCGGGGCGGCTGCTGGCGCTGGCCTATCCCGACCGCGTGGCCGCGCGCCGCCCGGGACCCGCATCGCGCTTTCTGCTGGCGGGCGGCAAGGGGGCGGCGATGGCCGAAGCCGATCCGCTGGCCGCCGCGCCGCTGCTGGCAGCGGCCGATCTGGACGGCGACCCGCGCGAGGCGCGCATCCGCCGCGCATCGCCCCTGAGCCGGGACGAGGCCGAGGCCGCCTGCGCCCATCTGCTGACCGAGGCGCGGGTCTGCGCCTGGTCGCGCCGCGACCGGGCGGTGACGACCCGGATCGAGCGGCGTCTCGGGGCGCTGGTCCTCGAGTCGCGGCCGCTCGACGCGGGGCCCGACGAGATCGCGGCGGCGATGGCGGCGGGCGTGCGCGACCTCGGCCTCGCCGCCCTGCCCTGGGACGGCGCACCCGGGGCGCTGCGCGCCCGCGCGGCGTGGCTGCGCGGGCGCGGCGGCGCGCTGCCCGACCTGTCCGACGCGGCGCTTCTGGACGGGCTGGAGGACTGGCTCGGCCCGTGGCTGGCCGGCGCGCGGCGGGCCGAGGATCTGGCGCGGGTGGATCTGAACGCCGCCCTGCGGGCGCTGCTGGGACCGGCCGCGCTCGCGCTGCTCGACCGCGCCGCGCCGGCAGGTCTCGCCACGCCGGCCGGACCGGTCGCGATGATCGACTACGGGCGCGCGCAGCCGACGGCGACGGTCCGTGCCCAGCACCTGTTCGGGCTCGACCGCCATCCGCAGGCCGGCGACGCGCCGGTGCTGCTCGAGATCGTCTCGCCGGCCGGGCGGCCGATCGCGGCGACCGCCGATCTGCCCGGCTTCTGGCGCGGCGGCTGGGCGGATGCGCGGCGCGAGATGCGCGGACGTTATCCGCGCCATGACTGGCCGGAGCGACCTTGGGAGGCGACGCCGACCATGCGCGCCAAACCGCGCAGTCGCTGATGGCGCTGCGCCCGCCCGCACCCATGCGCCCGCACCCATGCGCACCCCCGCATGCCGCCGCGGGGGCGCCTGGCCGGGACGTCGGCATGGGCACGGCCGGAGAAGGGGCGCGCGGGTTTACAGGAGCGGGCGGGCGCGCTCTATCTGACAGGCCAGACGGAGAAGCGCCGATGTCCCTGCCCCAGTCCATGCGAGTCGTCGAGATCGCGAAACCCGGCGGACCGGAGGTCCTAACGCCCGCGACGCGGCCTGTTCCAGGGCCGGGACCGGGCGAGATCCTGATCCGGGTCGCCGCGGCGGGGGTGAACCGTCCCGACGCACTGCAGCGCGCGGGCGCCTATGCGCCGCCGCCCGGGGCATCGGATCTGCCGGGGCTCGAGGCTGCGGGCGAGGTCGTCGCCGCAGGGCCGAACGTTTCGCGATGGCGCACAGGCGACCGCGTGACCGCGCTTCTGCCCGGCGGCGGCTATGCCGAATACGCCGTCACGCACGAGGAGCATGCCCTGCCCTGGCCCGTCGGGCTGTCGGCCGAGCAGGCTGCGGCATTGCCTGAGACCGCCTTCACGGTCTGGAGCAACGTCTTCGACCGCGGCGGCCTGAAGGCTGGGGAGGCGTTCCTCGTGCATGGCGGATCGTCGGGGATAGGCACCATGGCGATCCAGCTCGGGCGCATCTTCGGGGCGCGGGTGTTCGCGACCGTCGGCTCGGCCGAGAAGGCGCGGGCCTGCGAGGCCCTCGGGGCGGAGCAGGCGATCCTCTATCGCGAGGCCGATTTCGTGGAATCGGTGCGCACCGCCACCGGGGGCCGCGGCGCGGATCTCATCCTCGACATGGTGGGCGGCGGCTACATCGCGCGCAACATCCGCTGCGCAGCCGAATCGGGAAGGATCGTGATGATCGCCTTCCTCGAAGGCCCCAAGGCCGAGGTCAATTTCGCGCAGGTGATGACGAAGCGTCTGACGCTCACCGGCTCGACCCTTCGGCCACGCAGCATCTCGGAAAAGGCATCCATCGCGCAGGCCCTGCAGGCGCGCGTCTGGCCGCTGATCGAGGCCGGGCGCGTTGCGCCCGCGATGGACCGCGTGTTCCCGCTGGCAGAGGCCGCCCAGGCCCATGCGCGGATGGAAAGTTCGGCCCATATCGGCAAGATCGTGCTGGTGCCCTGACGCGCTTCAGGGCAATCGCCGGCGCGCGTCGACCGCCAGCCGCGCGAGCTGCAGGCAGACCCCTGCGTCCGGCGCGCGCAGGCGCGACGCCTCCGCCTCGGCCCAGTCCAGAACGCGCGCGAGGATCGCGAGGCGACCGTCGGCCTCCTCGGGCGTCAGATCCTTCGCGTTGTCGAGCGCGGTCATCGGCACCTTCCGCAAGAAGCGTCGCCTTGTCCGGTCAGCGTCCACTTACAGCCTAAGATTGCACGGCGCGGCGCGGCAGGGCAAGTCGCGCTGCGACGGGCCTGCGGATTGCTGTGGCGCCGGCACGTCACCCGGGGGCGCCCGGCAGGGCAACGCGCGGGGCGCGGCAGTCGCGGGCGGCATCGGGCGCACAGGCGCGCGGGACGAGGGCGCGATCGAAGCAGAGCCGGACCTCGCGCAGAAGCCCGCCGCGGCAGGTCACCGTGATGCCGTCCGCGACGAAACCGGGATTTGCCGCAAGAAAAGCGGCTTCGAGCAAGTCCGGATCGATCTCGGCATCCGCGCCCGCGCGCCGCAGGCCGGGCGGCACGACCACCTGTCCCGCCACGCGGCGGGTGAGCGCAAGATAGTCGCTCCCCGACAGGCCAGAGCAACGGCCGTGGCGGCGCCATTGGTGGAAGGCGAGCCCGGGCGAGCCCATGAGGTCGGCCATGGCGGCCGTCTCGCGCCGCGATGGACCGGGGGCTGCGGTCGCGCAATCGACGGGCCAGCCGGCCTCGTGCTGGGGCCAGAGCCCGTGCACGACGAAGCCGCGCGCGGTGCGGGCATCGCACTGCGCTTCCGTCGCGGCGCGACCGGCCCCTTCGCTGCGGCACCAGGACGGACTCCAGGACAGCGCGAGCACCCAGTAGGCGAAATCGCCCGGCCGGTCGGCGGCCGGCGCGACTGCCGCGACGAGGGCGAGGAACAGCGTCGCCATCCCCGCAATGCGGGCAGCGATGCGCGCTTTCCCGGTCATCGCCTCTTTTTTCATGCCGCGAACCTCTGTATAGCCGAAGCCTTCACCCGTGAACCGTCGCGAACTGCCCTTCGCGCCCGCTTCCGAGCGCGCGGCGAAGGTACGGGGCAGCCCCCGGAGGAGAGGACCATGGCCGATCTGCCGCTGATGCCCAAGGCCACCGCCGTATGGCTGGTCGAGAACACGACGCTGACCTTCGAGCAGATCGCCCAGTTCACCGGCATGCACATCCTCGAGATCGAGGGCATCGCCGACGGCGACGTGGCGCAGGGCATCAAGGGCATCGACGCGGTGCTGACCGGGCAGTTGACGCGCGAGGAACTGAAGCGCTGCGAGGACGATCCGCGCGCCCGGCTGCGTCTGGTGCGCCGCGCCGAAACGCTGGCCCCGGAGCCGAAGCGCAAGGGCCCCCGCTACACGCCTCTGTCGAAGCGGCAGGACCGCCCCTCCGCCATCGCGTGGCTGGTGCGCTATCACCCCGAACTGCCGGACTCCGCGATCGTCAAGCTGGTGGGCACGACCAAGACCACCATCGCGGCGGTCCGCGACAAGAGCCATTGGAACACGCCGAACATCAAGCCTGTGGACCCGGTCGCGCTGGGCCTTTGCAAGCAGACGGAACTGGACGAGGCCGTGCAGAAGGCCGCGGCCAAGCGCGCCAAGGAGGCCGGCCCCGGGCTGACGCCCGAGGAGACGATGCGGCTGATGACCACGGACCAGTCGCTGAACGCGCCTGTCGAGTCGCGTCTGCCGTCCTCGATGGTCGGGCTGGAGAACTTCAGCCTCAGCGACCCCCGCGACGACGACGATCCGCGCCGCGGACCGGCCCCGGACGCCGACAGCCTGTTCAACCTGCCGGCCGGCGGAGGCTACGACGAGGACGAGGACGAGGACGGCGATCCCCGCCGCTGATCCATCAGACGAACTGCGCCACCGCCAGCGGGTCGAGCAGCGAGCGCCCGCCGTCCACGGTCAGGATCTGGCCGGTGATGAAGGCCGCGCGGGGCGAGGCGAGGAACAGGGCGGCCTCCGCGGCCTCCTCGACCTCGCCGATGCGTCCCAGCGGAGTGGTGCGCAGAATGGCCTCGCGCAGGCCCTCGCGCTCCTTCAGCGCGGCGAGCAGGGCGCGTGTCAGCACTGCGCCCAGCGCGACGCCGTTCACCCGCACGCCCTTGGGCGCGAGGCTGACGGCCATCGAGCGGGTGAGTTGGTCGAGCCCGGCGCAGGCCACCGCGAAGGGCAGCAGCTCCGGCACGGTGCGCGTTGCCGCAGTCGACGAGAAGGTCACGATCGCCGCCGAGGGGCGCTCGCCGGGTCGGTCGGCCGCGCGTTCGGCGCCGCCGGCCTCGCGCGCCTCGATCATGCGGCGGGCGACGGCCTGGCTCAGCAGGAAGACCGCGCGCAGGTTGGCCTGATAGGCGGCGTCGAAATCCTCGGCGCGGGCATCGAGCAGATCGCCGCGCACCGCCACGCCGCTGGCGTTCACGAGGATGTCGATCGTGCCCAGCCTGTCGGCGGCCGAGGCGATGAGGTTGGCGACGCCGAGCCGGGCCTTCAGGTCGCTGGACCAGACATGCGCCTCCGCGCCGTCTCCGCGCAGCGCCTCGGCCTCCGCCGCGAGGGTCGGCTCGTCGACATCGGTGAGCAGCAGGCGCGCGCCCTCCTCGGCGAAGCGGCGCGCCACGGCCAGGCCGACCCCGCTCGCAGCACCCGTGACGATGGCCGTGCGGCCCTCAAGCGATCCCGACATGCCGCCTCCGCTGCATTGCGAAGCCGCGAGCCTAGAGCGCAATGCGGCCGGCGCGAAGACGCCTTCGGCACAAGGCCGGCAGGATCGCCGTCGCCGCGCGACACAGGTGCGGGACCCTTGCCCGCGGCGCGCCGTCGCGGTTAGCTGCGCGTCATGATCGATGAATCGTTCCTCGACCGCCGCACGGCCAATCACCAGCCGCTGACCCCGCTCAAATACCTCGAGCGGGCGGCGACCACGCACCCCGACGCCGTGGCGGTGATCCACGGCGACATGCGGCTCGACTATGCCGGCTTCCATGCGCGGGCGCGGCGGCTCGGATCGGCGCTGGTCCGTGCGGGCGTGGCGCCCAGCGAGACCGTGGCGACGCTGCTGCTGAACACGCCGCCGCAGCTCGAGGCGCATTACGGTGTGCCGATGGCGTCTGCGTTGCTGAACGCCCTGAACACGCGGCTCGATGCCGCCGGGATCGCCTTCATCCTCGACCACGGTCGCGCGCGGGTGCTGATCGTCGATGCCGAGCTCGCCCCGCTGGCGGCGCAGGCGCTGGCGCTGTGCGCGGCGCGACCGCTGCTGGTCGAATACGTCGACCCGACCACCGAGGCGCGGCCGACGCTCGCGGGCGCGACGGATTACGAGGCGTTCCTCGACGGCGGCGACCCGCACTTCGCCTGGGCGATGCCCGGGGACGAATGGGACAGCATCGCGCTGAACTACACCTCCGGCACCACCGGCGATCCGAAGGGGGTGCTGTATCACCATCGCGGCGCGGCGCTGCTGGCGATGGCCAACGTGATCCATGCCGGGATGGGGCCGGGCTCGGTCTATCTGTGGACCCTGCCGATGTTCCACTGCAATGGCTGGTGCTTCCCCTGGACGGTCTCGGTCGTTGCGGGAACCCATGTGTGCCTGCGGCATGTGCGGGCGGGCGCCATCCATGAGGCCATCGCCGCGCATGGCGTGACGCATCTGTGCGGCGCGCCCATCGTGATGAGCACGCTCCTGGGCGTGACCGAGGCAGAGCGGCGCTCCTTCCCGCAGCGGGTGCGGTTCCTGACCGCGGCCGCCCCGCCGCCCGAGGCGGTGCTCGCGGCGATGGACGCCGCGGGTTTCGACGTCACCCATGTCTACGGGCTGACGGAGGTCTACGGGCCGGCGGTCGTGAACGAATGGAAAGCGGCGTGGGACGGGCTCGACGGGCCCGAGCGCGCGGCGAAGAAGGCGCGGCAGGGCGTGCGTTATGCCGTGCTGGAGGATCTCGCCGTCCTCGACCCGGAGACGCTCGCCCCCGTTCCCGCCGACGGCGAGACGCTTGGCGAGGTGATGTTCCGCGGCAATGTCGTGATGAAGGGCTATCACCGCAATCCCGACGCCACCGAAAAGGCCTTCGCCGGTGGCTGGTTCCGCTCGGGGGACCTCGGCGTGCTGCACCCGGACGGGTATGTGCAGCTCAAGGACCGCAGCAAGGACATCATCATCTCCGGCGGCGAGAACATCTCGTCCATCGAGGTCGAGGAGGCGCTCTATCGCCACCCGGCGGTCGCCTTCGCCGCAGTCGTGGCCCAGCCGGACGAGAAGTGGGGCGAGACGCCCTGCGCATTCGTCGAGCTGAAACCCGGCGCGACGGCGACCGAGGCCGAGCTCATCGCCTGGTGCCGCGACCGGATGGCGCATTACAAGGCGCCGCGCGCCGTGCGCTTCGGCGAGGTGCCGAAGACTTCGACTGGCAAGATCCAGAAATTCGCCCTGCGCCGCATCGCGCGCGGCGACTGACCGGCTCGACAGGGCGGACGGGCGCGCCATCATGCCCGGCGGCAGTCGCGGGAGGACATGATGGCCGAGGATGCGGACCCCAAAAGCCCCGAGCAGGAAATGCGCGAGAAGGTCGCCCGCTACGGCGTCGCCTACGCCGTGATGGCGGACGGCTTCAAGGGCGAGGGCATGGGTCGCCTGGTGAAGGGCGTGCGCCTGTTCCTGCTGGCCGCGGCGGCCTTCGTGGTGGTCGCCGCGATCTACGCAAAGATCATGGGCTGAACCCGGTTCAGGCGCGCCAGAACGGTTTGCGCGCTTCCCAGGCGGCGCGGCCGCGCGTGTAGCCGAGATCCGCCAGCGCCTCGTCTGGCAGGGTGCGCGCGAGCCGCGACAGCCTGCGGCGACGCGCCCAGCGCGCGGCCCAGACATCGAGCACGGCGCGCAGCGCGCGCCAGACGTCGCTCAGCGTGGGATCCGGCGCGGGCGCGGCCCGGCGCGGCAGGCGGGGCCTGCGGGGGAATTCCAGGATCACGGCGTCGCACCGTGCGGCGGCTTGGGCCATCGAGACCTCCGTCTTGTTGTCGTTGCCGCCCCTATGTCGGCGTAGGGCGTCTTGAATCCAAACGAATTGATCTCATAAATCCGTTCCGTGAAGGAACAGTTCGAGGCGTCGCATGCGCCGGTTGCCGCCGTTGGCCGCCCTTCCCGCCTTCGAGGCCACGGCCCGGCTGGGCTCGATGACCGCCGCCGCGGCCGAGCTCGGACGAACGCACAGCGCCGTGAGCAAGCAGGTCCGCCACCTGCAGGAGGCGCTGGGGACGGCGCTGTTCGAGCGCGAGGGGACCGGCCTGCGCCTGACGCCCGACGGCGAGGCCTATCGAGGTGCCGTCGCCGCGGCGCTCGACATGCTGGAACGCGCGGGAGCCGAGATCGGGCCCGCGGCCGGCGCGGCTGTGGTCACGGTCAAGTGCAGCACGGCGCTGGCGGCGCGCTGGCTGATTCCGCGACTGCCCGGCTTCCAGGCGCTGCGGCCAGAGGTGGACCTGCGGCTGGCGATGTCGGCGGGCGGTTCGCGCTTCGCCCGCGACGGCGGCGATTGCGACGCGATCCTGAGCTGGGACAGGCTGTCGCATCCGGTTGCGGAACTGACCGCCGCGATGGGCCCGGGCGCGAGGGCCTTGGTGCTTGGCGACGCCGAGATCGGCCCGGTGACGGCCCCTTCCGCGCCGATCCGCGCCACACGCGGCGGCTGGCGCGCGACCGGGCTGATCGACCACGCAGACGCGCCGGCCATGTGGTCGCGGTGGGAGGCCGCGGCGGGCACGCGCCTCGCAGCGCCGGGGCGCGCGTCCTTCCCGTCGACCTCGCTGTGCGTCGAGGCCGCGGCGGCGGGCATGGGCGCGGCGCTGGCCGAACGGCGGATCGTGACGCGCGAACTTGCGACCGGCGCGCTGATCGCGCCGCTTGGCTTCGCCCGCTTCCCCGGCGGCTTCATCGCCGTGCGCGCGGGGCGCGCCTCGCGGGCGGCGGACGCCTTTCTCGAATGGCTTGCCAGCGACCCGCCCAGCGCCGCGGGGCCGGCCGACAGGCGTTAGCGGACGGGCGCGCGCGGCCCTGGGGCGGGCGATTCGCACCCGGCCGGCCGGGCCGGCGCAACCGTGCCTGCGCACATGAACCGTTGCGCGCAGCGGGCCGACCTAATCCACCACGCGGATGTGTATTTTGTTGCGGATGCGCAGCAGTCTCCTGATCACCGTGCGACGGCTGCCGCTTCGCCCCGAACCTCCAGGCGCATTTCCGCTCCAATTGCAGGGGGTTGCGACAATTCACGCCAACTGGAACCGCATTTTCCCAGCGAACTCGCGATTTCCGCGCTTGCACATGCTGCGGTGCACACTAATATCAGACCCAGCGGCGTTCGCGCCGTCGCCCTTCCTGGGCGTTTCCTCCCTAGACTTGGGCCGCCCTCGGGCGGCCCTTTTTTTTGGGCTGGGCGATCGCGAAGCCTGCGGGGATCCGCCCTGCGTCGTCCGCCAATCGGATGCGCGGGGCGACCCTCACTCGGCCGCGAGCGGCGCAGCCTCGGCGTCGGGGACGCACAGCGCAGCGACCACGGTCGCGAGCGCCTGCCGCAGGACTTCAAACCCCGCCGACAGTTCGATCCGGCGCTCGTCGAGATAGAGGCCGCGGTCGATCTCGATCTGCACCGCATGCCAGCCCTGGCTCGGCCGCCCGTAGCGCTGGGTGATGTAGCCGCCCGCGAAGGGGGTGTTGCGCGCGACGGTGAAACCTGCGGCCTCGAAGGCCGCCTGCGTGCGTGCCGTCACGCGGTCGCCCGCGGCAGCGCCGAACCGGTCTCCCAGCACGATCTCGGGTCGCCGGCCGCGCACCCTCGGCGCCGTGCGCAGCGCATCGGAGGGCATCGAGTGGCAGTCGTAGAGGATCGCGGTGCCATGCAGCGCCCGCGCTCGGCGCATCAGTCCCGACAGCGCCTCGTGATAGGGAGCGTGACAGCGCGCGAGGCGATCGGCGGCCTCGGCCCGGCTGATCTTTGCGGCATAGATCGGCGCGCCCTCCGCAACGACCCGGGGGATCACCCCGAGACCGGCTGCGACCCGCGGGTTGAGGCCTGTGCTGCGCACGCCCTCGATCACCGAAGGATCGAGTTCCTCAGGGCCGCGGTTGAGGTCGACATAGGCCCGCGGCGCGGTGGCCGACAGCAGCGGAGCGCCGTGCAGCGGTGCCACGGCGAACAGGCGGTCGACGAACGCGTCCTCCGAGGCGCGCAGGCCCGTCGGCCCCAGCCGCGTGCGCCGCACGAAATCCGCGGGATAGGTCCGCCCGGAATGGGGCGAACTGAACACCGCGCGCGACAGCGCCGTGCAGGGCTCCTCGAGGCGGAACGGTTCGAGATCCATCGCCCCAACATAACCCGCCGGCGGCCGCGCGCCAGCGCCAAAGCGCGCGCGCCGCGCATCACTCCAGCATTGCGCCAAGCGCCATGATCAGCAGCAGTCCGGCCGCGGTCACCAGCACGCCGGCGCGCGCCATCTGCGCGGCGCTCACGAGGCCGGAGCCATGGGCGATGGCGTTCGGTGGCGTGGCGACCGGCAGCATGAAGGCGCAGGAGGCCGCAAGCGCCATCGGCGCACCGAGCGACAGCGGCGAGGCCCCGACTGCGACCGCCAGCGCCGCGACCACGGGGGCGAAGGCGGAGGCCGTGGCGGTGTTGCTGGCGAAATGGCTGACGCCGATGGTGGCCACGGCGACCGCCAGCACGGTCGCCCAGGGCGGGGCCTCGGCCAGCCCCCCGAGACGGTCCCCGATCCACGCCGCAAGCCCCGACCCGTCGATGGCCGCCCCGAGGCTGAGGCCCCCGCCCACAAGCACCACGACGCCCCAGGGCAGCGTCCGGGTGGCCGCCCAGTCGAGCGCGGGCGACCCGCCGCGCAGGCGGTCGGGCACCGCGAACAGCGCGACGGCGGCGATCATCGCCACGCCTGCATCGGTCAGCCCGCCGCGCGGCAGCAGGGCGTCGATGGCCGGCCGCGCGATCCAGCCCGCCGCGGCGCACAGGAAGACGGCGCCGACCAGACGCTCGGCCGGGCCGGGCGGCCCGCAGCGCGCACCCTCCTCCGCCAGCATCGCCGCGAGCCCGTCGATGCGCGCTGCGCCAAGCGGGTGTGACAGCCGCGTGAGGGACGCCCAGGCGAACAGCAGCAGGACGACGGCGACGGGCCCGCCGATGGCCATCCAGCCGAGGAAGCCGACCTCGACCCCATAGGCGGACCCCAGATGCGCGGCCATCACCGCATTCGGCGGCGTGCCGATCAGCGTCGCCATCCCGCCGATGTTGGCCGCGAAGGCAACCCCCAGCCCCAGCGCCGCCGCAAGCCCCGCAGGTGCGGCAGACCCGGCCCCGCCGGTCAGCGCCGCCATCGACACGAGAATCGGGATCATCATCGCGGCGGCGGCGGTGTTGCTGATCCACATCGACAGGAAGGCGGTCGCGCCCATCACCCCCGCCACCACGCGGTCGGCCCGCGGGCCGGACCGCGACAGGATGGCCAGCGCAAGGCGGCGATGCAGGCCGCTGCGCTCCATCGCGAGGCCCAGCATCAGCCCGCCGAGGATCAGGAACACCAGCGGCGAGGCGTAGGGCGCGGCCAGCGCAGCGAAGCCGCCCGCCCCGAGCAGCGGCCCGAGCGCAAGGGGGACCAGCGCGGTGGCCGCGGGGGGAATCGCCTCGGTCAGCCAGAGCGCCGCCATCAGCGCCGCCATCGCCGCGGCCGCCCAGGCGGCGGGCGGCATGCCAGCGGGCGGGGGCAGCGCCAGCATCAGGCCGCAGAGTGCCGGCCCGGCCAGCAGGGCGGCAAGGCGCGCCGGCGCGGGACGGCCGGCGGCGACGGGGGTGTGCTGCATGGCGGCATCCGGGCAGGGGCGTCGCGAATCGCTACGCTGCCGCCCTAGCATGGCGGCAGTTCCCGCGGGTGCGAAAAGCGCCTCAGGACGCTTCGAGATGCGGGGCCAACAGCGCGCGCAGGTCGACCCGCGCACGCAGCCGTGCGCCCAGCAGGAACATGCCGCCGAACTTGCGCTGCAGCAGCAGCACATCCATCGGCGGGGCGTGCCAGAAGTCGCGCTCCTCCCCCAGCGCCATGCCCGCCGCGCGCATCCTCGCCGCGAAGCCGGCGTCGGCGAAGTCGAACAGCCCCTCGATGCGCAGCGGCGCGCAGGCCATGGCCATCATGTCCAGCACCATGGCCCGGTGGCGGCCGGCGGTGTCCGGGGCGAAGAAGCCCAGCGCCAGCGCCTCGGCCTCCATCGCGGCGCGGTCATCCGCCAGCCCAGCCAGCAGCAGGCGGCGATAGCCCGCGACCATGGGCGCCGGGATCTCGCGCACCGCGCCGAAATCGAGCAGCACGAGACGGTCGCCCGCCGCATCCCAGCGGTAGTTGGCGAAGTTGGGGTCGGTCTGCACGAGGCCGAACTGGAACAGCTCGCGGAAAAGCAGGTCCAGCGCGCGCGTCGCGATGCGGTCGCGCATGGCCTGCGGGGCATCGGCCAGCGATTCGACCGGCGCGCCCGACAGCCAGTCCATTGCCAGCACGGCGTCGGTGGTGAGATCGTCCTGCGGCGTAGGCAGCGCATAGCCCGGAGCATCCGCCAGCAGCGCGCCGAACCGCGCCAGCTGCGCGGCCTCGCGGTGGTAGTCCGCTTCCTCGTGCAGCTGCCGCTTGGCCTCCTCCAGCATCGGCGCGACGTCGAAATGCGCGGGCAGCAGGCCGGACAGGCGGATCAGCGTCGCGACGTTGTCCACGTCGCTGTCGATGCTGCGCCGCACGCCGGGATACTGGACCTTGATCGCCAGATCGCGGCCGTCGCGCGTCTGCGCCCGGTGCACCTGCCCGATCGAGGCGGCCGCCACGGGGCGAACGTCGAAACGTTCGAAGCGGCCCAGCCAGCCACGCCCCCATGCGGCATCGAGGACCGCCCGCAGCTGGCGCGGCGGCATGGGGTGGGCCTCGGCGCGCAGCCGGGCGAGGATCGCGGCGAGCTCGGGCGGCAGCATCTCGCCCGCATCCATCGACAGGAGCTGGCCGATCTTCATGGCGGCCCCGCGCATGCGCGCGAGCTCTTCCGTCAGGCGCGCGGCGTTGGCCGGGGTGAGCAGAAGATCGCCCAGCGAGGGGCGCTGGCCTCGGGCCAGTTCGCCGGCCCCGCGCAGCGCGGCAGCCCCGGCAATGCCGCCCGCAAGGCCGCCGAAGCGCATCAGCCGCGTCAGCCGCCCCGCCGGCACGCCCACGCCGCCGCCCAGACCGTCGCCATCCGCCATGCCCCGCCCTCCCCGGCCCTCGCCGCGTGACATGGGGCGGCGGGCGGGCAGGTCACGCGCCGCGGCGGCGGTCAGACGCGCATCGGCATCACGACATAGATGGCGCTGTCGTCTTCGCCCTCGCGCACCAGGGTCGGCGCGCCGCTGTCGGCGAACAGGAACACCGCGTTCTCGCGGTCGATCTGCCCGGCGATCTCCAGCAGGTATTTGGCGTTGAAGCCGATTTCCAGCGGCTCGGCGTCGAAGGCGACGGTCAGTTCGTCGGTGGCCGAGCCGCTGTCGGGGCTGTTGACGGTCAGCACCAGCCGGTCCTCGGAGAGGGTCAGCTTCACGGCCTTCGAGCGTTCGGCGGTGACGGTCGCGACGCGGTCCACGGCGCGCGCGAATTCCTTCGCGTCCACCGCCATGCGGCGGTCGTTGGCCTGCGGGATCACGCGGCTGTAGTCGGGGAAGGCCCCGTCGATGACCTTGGAAGTCAGCATCAGTTGCCCGGCGGCGAAGCGGATCTTGGTCGGGGACACCGACACCGCGATCTCGGCCCCGTCATCCTCGAGCAGCTTGCGCAGTTCGCCCACGGTCTTGCGCGGCACGATCACGTCGGCGGCGCCGCGGGCCTCGTCGGGGGCGGGGGCGTCGATGCAGGCGAGCCGGTGCCCGTCCGTGGCGACGGCGCGCAGGCGGTGCGCACCGTCGCGCTCGACCAGGTGGAGGTAGACGCCGTTGAGGTAGTAGCGCGTCTCCTCGGTCGAGATGGCGAAGGAAGCCTTGTCGAACAGACGCCGCAGCACGGGCGCGGCCACGACATAGGTGGTCTCGTATTCCCCGCTCGCCATCAGGGGGAAATCCTCGACCGGCAGCGTCGGCAGCGTGAAGCGCGACCGGCCGGCGCTGACGTCGAGCCTTCCGGCCGCGGCGTCGTGGACCAGCGTCACCATCGCCCCGTCGGGCAGCTTGCGCGCGATCTCGTGCAGCGTCAGGGCGGGGGCCGTGGCCTCGCCTGCCCGCTCGACCATGGCCGGCATGCTTTCGCGCAGTTCGATGTCGAGATCGGTGGCGCGCAGCGACAGCGCCCCGCCCTCGGCCGCGATCAGCACGTTGCCAAGGATCGGGATGGTGCCGCGCCGCTCCACGACGCCCTGCGCCCGGCTGGTGGCCTTGAGAAGCGCGCTGCGCTCGACGCTGAGTTTCATCGGCTTCACCGGAGCTTGGGCGCGCGCGGCGCGCACCCGGGCGCGCCAGACTAGCGGTTGCCGCGGGCCGCGCAACCGTCTGCGCGCGATCCGAGGGAAGGCTGCGGCAACCCTGTCGCGGCGGCGCCTGTCAACCACGGCCAAAGCGCCATTTGCCGTTCTGAAAGATCTTCATTGAATATCCCTCAATTCGCATCCGCGGGCGCATCGCCCTGCACGCCGCACGGTCGCTCGCATGATCAGCCCCGGGGGAAGCCAGGCCGCCACACGCCCCCGCCTGGGCGACCTGCTGCGCGCCGATGGGGCCGCGAGCCCGGCGGCGGTCGCGGCGGCCCTCGCTGCGCAGGCGGAGACCGGGGCACGTCTGGGCGAGATCCTCGTCGCCCGCGGCTGGTCGGATCCGGTCGCCGTGGCGCGCGCCGTCGCCCGGCAGCGCGGACTGCAGATCGCCGATCTCGAGGCCGAACCGCTCGACCCCGCCCTGCTGGATCCGCGCGACCTCGGGCTGTGCCTGCGGGCGCGGCTGGCCCCGTGGAGGCGCGACCCGGACGGCATCGTCTGGGTGGCGGCGGATGCGGAAGCGGCGGCCGACGCGATGGCCCGTCTGGCGGATCCGCCCGCCCGGGCGCGGCTGGCTCTGGCCGCGCCCTCGGCCATGGAACGGGCC
>DAIPIU010000055.1:0-2381 GCA_036770645.1 Rubrimonas sp.
CGGCCTTGCGGGCGGCGAGCGCCGCGGCGATCTCGTCCTTCAGCGCGTTCAGCGCTGGGCCGGCGGCGGCGCGCGCCTCGGGCGGCATGGCGCCCAGTTCGCGCATGCGCAGCGAGACCTCGCCCTTCTTGCCGAGCGCGCCGAGCCGCGCGGCCTCGAGCGCCGCCTCGTCGGCGGCGGCGGCGATTTCCGCCAGGTGTCGGGCGCGCAGGGCGTCGAGGCCGTCCATGGGTTCGCTCCGTCTTTCGGGCAGGGCGCGGCATAGCATGGCGGCCCGGCGTTGCAAGCCGCCCCTCGCCGGGCGCCCGGCGCGGGGCTAGGTTGCGCGGCCCGAGCGCCCGAAGGAAGCCTCCGATGTCCGCCCTGCGCCTGATCCCGACCATCCTGCTGGCCCTCGTCGCCTTCGCGGCGAACTCGGTGCTCTGCCGCCTCGCGCTGGCCTCCGGCGCCATCGGGCCGGGCGCCTTCACGGCGGTGCGGCTGGTGTCGGGGGCGCTCGCGCTGCTGGCCATCGCCGCGCTCACCGGGCGGCTGGGGGCGGTGCGGGCGGCGCTGCGGCCGGTCGCGGCGCTGGCGCTGTTCGCCTATGCGGGCGCGTTCTCCTTCGCCTATGTGCGGCTCGACACGGGGACCGGCGCGCTGATCCTGTTCGGGGCGGTGCAGGCGGCGATGTTCGGCGGCGGGCTGTGGCTCGGCGAGCGGCCGCCGCTGATGCGCTGGGTCGGGGCGGGCACGGCGCTGGCGGGGCTGGCCTGGCTGGCGCTGCCCGGGGCGGACGCGCCCGATGCGCTGGGCGCGCTGCTGATGGCGCTCAGCGGGGCGGCCTGGGGCGTGTTCTCGCTGAAGGGCCGCGACGCCGGCCCGCCGGGCGCGGCGGTGACGGCGGCCTTCCTGCTGTCGGCGCCGCTCGGCCTCGGGCTCTGGGCGCTCGCGGGGGCGGCCGGCGAGGCGGGCGGGGCCAGCGCGGCGGGGCTGGCGCTGGCCGTCGCCTCGGGCGCGCTCGCCTCGGGCGGGGGCTATGCGCTCTGGTACGCCGTGCTGCCGCGGATCGACGCGAGCCTCGCCGGCGTCGCGCAGCTGACCGTGCCGCTGCTGGCGCTGCTGGGCGGGATCGAGTTCCTGGGCGAGGCGATCCCCGCGCGCTTTCCCCTGGCCGCGACCCTGATCCTCGGCGGCGTCGGCGCGGCGACGCTGGCGGGGCGGTTCAGCGCCCGGCGATGATCGCCTCGTAGGCGGCGTTGACGCGGGCGAGCCGGGCGGTCGCCAGCTTCACCGCCTCCTCCGGCACGCCCGCGGCGATCAGCCGGTCGGGGTGGCTGTCGCGCACCAGCCTGCGCCAGCGCGCGCGCACCGTCTCCGGATCGCTGCCGCAGGGCAGGCCCAGCACGGCGAAGGGCTCGCAGTCGGGTTCGGCCCAGGGGGCGCGCATCGCGGCGAACTCATCCGCGGTCAGGCCGAAGATTTCCGCGACGCGGGCAAGGAAGGCGTCCTCGTGCGGGTGATAGGCCCCGTCGGCCAGCGCGATGTGGAACAGCCCGTCGAGCAGGTCGCGCAGGGCCGGGGCGCGGGGGCCGAACATGCGGGCGATCTGGCCCGCATAGGCCTCGAAACCGGCCACGTCCTGACGGGCGTAGTCGTAGAGCCGCGCCGCATCCGCCTCGGCCTCGCGCGGGATGGCGAACACTGTGCGGAAGGCCGCCACCTCGTCGCGGGTCACGCGGCCGTCGGCCTTGGCCATCTTGGCCCCCAGCGCGATCACCGCGATGGTGAAGGCCACGCGCCGCTCCGGCGGCGTCGCCAGCGCCGCAAGCACGGCCGACAGCCCCTCGCCGCGGGCAAGGGCGGCGACGGCCTCGGTGATGCGGTGCCAGAGCGACGTCATGCCGGCGATCCTAGAGCGCTATCCTGCCGGAGTGAAACGGGCATCGGGCGGGTAGCGCGGCCGGACCGGAGGGGCCGGGGCAGTCGGGCCGGGGCGCGACGCCGCGCCGCGGACCTCGACATGCATCTCGGTTGTTGCCGCGACCGCCGCAACGGCGGATGGTTCCGCCGCGCGCAGCATCCAGGGGGAGAGACGGCGATGACAACGCGAAAGACGGGCCCGCTCGCGGCGATGGCCGCCCTGACGCTCGCGGCCTGCGCCGCGCCCGAGGAGGCCCTGCGTTCGGCGGCCTTCGAGGCGACCGCCGAGACAACGGCGACCATCGAGACCGTCGACCCCCAGACCCGCGAGGTGCTGCTGCGCACCGAGGACGGGCGCTTCGTGACCGTCGTCGCCGGGCCGGAGGTGCGCAACTTCGACCAGCTCGCCCCCGCCGACCGTGTCCGTGCGGTGTTCACCGAAAGCGTGGTGGCCGCCGTCGCCGCCCCGGACGAGCGCA
>DAIPIU010000055.1:2481-17264 GCA_036770645.1 Rubrimonas sp.
GTCGATTTCGTGCAGGCCTTCGCCATCGGCATCGTCGAACTCTGATGCCCGGCGCGCCCCGGCCTCAGGCGGTCGGGGCGGCGGGGGCCTGATCCGCCCCCGTCAGGCCCGCGCGATACCGGCGCGCGTTGGCGCGGTAGCGCTCGGCGGATTTCAGCAGGCCGGCCACCGCCGCCGGGTCGAGCGTGCGCACCGCCTTGGCCGGCTGGCCCATCACAAGGCTGCCGTCGGGGATCTCCTTGCCCTCGGTCACCAGCGCGTTCGCGCCGACAAGGCAGCCCCGGCCGATGCGTGCGCCGTTCAGAACCACCGCGCCCATGCCGATCAGGCTGCCGTCGCCCACGGTGCAGCCGTGCAGGATGGCGTTGTGGCCCACTGTCGCGTCTGCCCCGATGGTCAGCGGCTGGCCGGGGTCGGTGTGCAGCACGCAGCCGTCCTGCACGTTCGAACCCGCGCCGACCTCGATCCATTCATTGTCGCCGCGCAGCACGGCGTTGAACCAGACGCTCGCGCCCGGCAGCAGGCGCACGCGCCCGATCAGGCGCGCGCCGGGCGCGACGTAGAAATCGCCGTCCCCGGGCAGTTCCGGCGCGATGCCGTCGAGGGTCAGGATCTGCATCGTCTCGGCCTCCCCTTCCGTCAGGCCATCGCGTCGAGGAAGGCGTGCAGGCCCGTCAGCCGCGACCGCCGGCAGCGTTCGGCGGCGAGGATGGCCTGCAGCGCCGCCTCGCTGGCGGCCAGATCGTCGTTCACCACGACATAGTCATAGTCGGGGCAGTGCGCGATCTCGGCCCGCGCCTGCGCCATGCGCCGGGCGACGGTCTCGGGCGCGTCCTGGTTGCGCGCCACGAGGCGGCGGTGCAGCTCGTCGATCGAGGGCGGCAGGATGAACACGCTGACGACATCGGCCGCGAGCGCGCTGGCGCGCAGCTGGGCCGCGCCCTGCCAGTCCACGTCGAACAGCACGTCGCGCCCCTCGGCCAGCCAGGCGTCGACCGGCGCGCGGGGGGTGCCGTAGCCGTTGCCGAACACCTCGGCATGCTCGAGCAAGGCCCCGGCAGCCACGCGGGCGTCGTAGCCGTCGCGATCGATGAAGTGATAGTCGATGCCGTCGACCTCCGCCGGACGCCGGGGCCGCGTGGTGACCGACACCGACAGGATGAGGCCCGGCTCGGCCCCCAGCAGGCGGCGCGCGAGCGTCGTCTTGCCGGCGCCCGACGGCGAGGACAGCACGAACAGAAGCCCGCGGCGGGCGATGGCGGCCGGGCCGGGGGACGGGCCGGCGGGCCCGGCGGCACGGCGGGTGGCGGTCTCGGCGGCTGCGGTCATGCGATGTTCTGCGCCTGCTCGCGGATCTGGTCGATCAGCACCTTCAGCGCCAGGCCGGCCGCCGTCAGCGGCTCGGAGGCAGATTTGGCGCACAGCGTGTTGGCCTCGCGCGCGAATTCCTGGCTCAGGAAATCGAGCTCGCGCCCGACGGGCCCGTCCGTGGCCAGCAGGGCGCGGGCGGCGGCGACATGGGCGCGCAGGCGGTCGATCTCCTCGCGCACGTCCTGCTTCACCGCCAGCAGCGCCAGCTCCTGCGCCAGCCGGTCGGGGGCGGGCGCGCCCGCCCCGGCGGCCGAAAGCAGCGCCGTAACCCGGGCGGCGAGCAGGGCGGGCGCGGCGGCGGCCTGGGCCTCATGCGCGCGCTCCGCTTCCGCGGTGCGCGCGGCCACCGCGTCGAGCACAGCCTCCATCGCGACCGCGATCCGCGCCCCTTCGGCCGCGCGCGCGGCGGCAAGCCGTTCGAGGCAGGCGTCGAGACCGGCCAGCGCCGCATCGCGCAGGTCTGGCGCTGGCTCGGCGCCGCCCGGTCCGCGCCCGGCGTCGAGCACGCCGCGCAGGGCCAGCAGGCGCTCGGGCGCGACCGGCGCGACCTCGAGGCCTGCGGCCTCGAGCGCGGCCCGCGCCTCGGCCGCCGCGGCGGCCGCAGCCGCCAGCGCCGCGCGGTCCGGTGCCATGCCGCCCGGCGCGGCGGCCTCGGCGACCCGCAGCGCCAGGGTGACGGCCCCGCGGCGCAGGGGGGCGGCCCGGCGCCGCACCTCGGGCTCGAGCGCCTCCCAGCCTTCCGGCAGGCGCAGGCGCAGGTCGAGGCCGCGGGCGTTGACGCTGCGCGCCTCCCACCGCCAGACCGTCGCCTGCGGCCCGGCGCCGAGCGCGCCCTCCGCGATCGCGAAACCTGTCATGCTGATGCTGCTCATGCGTGCGAATCGCCTTCGGCACCGGATTGCGCGTGGACGGATGCGCGCGGGAACCCTACCCTGATGCGCGTGGGAAAAAAAACCTGCCGGCGTGGGCGGCATTGGACAGAATTTAACGGAATCGCGGCTAACGGGACATGGACGGGGCCGCAGGTGGCGTAAGGGGAGCGTCTATCCCATGCTTGAACCGATCGACAGCGGGACGGAGCGCATCATAATGGGACGGCTGTCCGAGTTCGGCACGCTGGCGCTGACCCATCCCGATCTCGTCGCGGTGCACGCGATGTGGGACGGGCTGCGCGGCGACCGGCCTGTGCCGTTCCGGGCCGAACTCGACGCCGGACGCATCGGCGCGCGGGCGCCGTTCCTCGCCATCCTCGAATATGTCGGCCCGTCCAACTTCCGCATCCGCATCGCCGGCGACCGCCTGAACAAGTGGTTCGGCCTGGAGCTGCGCGGCATGAGCGCGCTGTCGATGGTGGCCGCCCAGTGCCGCAACCATGTGCAGGCGGCCCTGAACCGCGTGACGGGAGAGCCCGCGGTGGCCGCCCTTCAGGGCGAGGCACGGGCCGATTCGGGCTTTTCCGCGCCGTTCGAGATGGCGCTGCTGCCGATGCGCAGCGATTTCGGCAAGGTCGACCGGGTGCTCGTCGGCATGTGGCTCACCGACGGCCGCGCGCTGGCCCCCGCGCCCCTGCGCCTTGTTCCCTCGCAGATCACCGTCGCTCCGATCGCCGAGGAGGAAGAGGCGATGGACGAGGCGCTGACCACCGTTTCCGAGGCGCCCGCGGACCCGACGCCGGCCGCCGCCCCGTCCCTTCCCGACCCTGCCGCGCAGGACGATGACGATGCGGCGGCCCGGGCCGCCGAGGCGCGGCGCGAGGCATCGGGACCGATGATCAAGGAACCCGGCCGCCGCGGCCATCTGCGGCTGGTGAAGAAGACCTGACGGGCGAAGCCGTCCCCCGGCCCCGCGCAAAGGGCGCTCAGCGCCGCAGCCGCCGGAACCCCTCCGAGGCGGCCAACGCCGCCGCAACCGCCACGGCGATGGCCAGCGCGCCGTAAAGCAGCGGGCGTTCGGTCGCAGTCTGGTGCACGAGGCGCTCGAAACCCTCCTTGCGGACCTCGATCACCGTCTCGAAACCGTCGATCACCGCGCGGTCGCGGGTCAGCAGCACCTGCGCGGCATAGCTGCCCTCGACGATGTTGGCCGGCAGGGCGAAGGTCGCGCGGAACAGCATCCCCTCGTCCACCGTCACGCCGCCGGGATCGACGACATACAGGCCCTCGGCCGCGCGCAGCCGGGCCACGGCCTCGAGGAACCCCTCGCGCGGCTCGATGGTCTGGCGCGCGCCGACATAGCGCAGCGCGTGCTCCAGCGACACGCGGCGCCGCAGGTCCTCGGTGTGGCTGATGGTGTCGAAGAACGGCCCCGTGGTGGCGACGGCGTAATAGCTGGGTGCGGCGTCGAGCAGCGCGGATTCGCGGTTGATCCAGACGCCGAAGGCGCGGTCCTTGCGGCGCACCACCAGCGGCTGCGACGGGCCCTGCACCTTGACCACCAGGCCCAGCGGCGCGTCGTCGCCGGCGGCATCGCGGGCGATCGCCCCGTAGACGAAGATCTCCGACCCCTCGAAGCCCGCGGTGATGGCGATCCGGTTCTGCTTCAGCGCCGCGACCACGCGCGCGCCGCCCTCCGCCTGCCCGGACCCTGTCGCGCCGGCACCTCCGGCCGCAAGCGCGAGTGCGAGCGCCGCGGCCCTCATTCGACCACCGGGGCCAGCGAAAAGCGCTCGGCCGGCGGGATCGCGAGGTCGAGCCCCAGCTTGACCGCGACCGCCAGCACCAGCGCCGCAAGCAGCAGCCGCATCCGCTCGGCCGGCAGCCGCGCGCCGATGCGCGCCCCGTACTGCGCGCCCACCACCCCGCCCAGGATCAGCAGCACCGCCAGCACCGCATCGACCGTGCCGTTCTGCACGGCATGCAGCAGCGTGGTGAAGCCGGCCACCGCGACGATCTGGAACAGCGAGGTGCCGACCACCACGCCGGTCGGCATGCCGATCAGGTAGATCATCGCGGGCACCATCAGGAAACCGCCGCCGACCCCCATCACCGCCGCCAGCACGCCCACCGCCAGCCCGATCGCGAAGGGCGGGATCGCGCTGACGTAGAGCTTCGATTCGCGGAAGCGCAGCTTGAGCGGCAGGCCCTGCAGCCAGCTGTGCCCCGCCCGCGACCGCGCCGGCCCGCCGGCGCGCAGGGCGCGCAGGGCGCGCAGGCTGCTAAGGCTCTCGACCAGCATCAGCCCGCCCACGCCGCCCAGCAGCACCACGTAGCAGAGGCTGACGATCAGCTCGACCTGCCCGGCCCGGCGCAGCGCGGCGAACAGCGACACCCCGAACGCCGAGCCCACCAGCCCCCCCGCCAGCAGCACGAGACCCATCTTCACGTCGACCGTGCGCCGCCGCCAATGGGCCAGCGCGCCCGACAGCGACGAGGCCACGAGCTGGTTGGCCCCCGTGGCCACCGCCACCGCCGGCGGAATGCCCACGAAGATCAGCAGCGGCGTCGTCAGGAAACCGCCGCCGACGCCGAACATGCCCGACAACAGCCCGACCAGCCCGCCGATCCCGAGCAGCAGGAGGGCGTTGACCGACATCTCGGCGATGGGCAGATAAATCTGCATGTGTGCCCGGCGATTTGAATGGGACATAGCCCGCCGATGGCCGATCCGCCAGCGCCTTGCCGCCCGTCAGGCGCGCCAGAACCCCCGGGTGAACAGCACCAGCAGCCCCAGCAGTTCGAGCCGCCCCATGATCATCGCCAGCGCCAGCAGCCATTTCGCGGCGTCCGGCAGGGGGGCGTAATTGCCCGAAGGCCCCACGATAGGCCCGAAACCCGGGCCCACGCAGGCCAGCGAGGCCGCTGCGGCCGAGATCGCCGTCACGGGGTCGAGGCCCATCATCGCCAGCGCCACGGTCGCGAGCCCCAGCGTCAACGCGAACATGTAGAAGAACGCCATCACCGAGGCCAGCACCTCGTCGTCGATGGCGCGCCCGTCATAGCGCGGCAGGAACACGCCGTTGGGGCTGTGGATCGCCCGCACCTGGGCGCTCAGCGCCGCGGCCAGGACCTGGAAGCGGAACACCTTGATCGCGCAGGTCGCCGAGCCCGAGCACCCGCCCACCAGCCCGAGGATGAACAGCGTCATCGCCGGAAACGCCCCCCACAGGCTGTAGTCCTCGCTGGCGAAGCCCGTGCCGGTCAGGATCGACAGGCCGTTGAACAGGGTCTTCCGGAAGACCGGCTCGAGCTCGCCCTGGCCTTCGGCCAGCCGCCACAGCGCGATGCCCGCCACCATCGCCAGCGCGATCGCGAGGAAGGCATGCACCTGCGTGTCCCTGACCAGCGGCCGCACCGTCGCCCCCGCGGCAAGCTGCACGAGGCGCACGAAGGGCAGGCTGGCCACCAGCATGAACACCGCCGCCACGTATTCCGCGGCGGGCGGAAAATTCCCGAACGAGCTGTCGCTGTTGGCGAAGCCGCCCGTCGCCACCGTGCTCATGGCGATGGTGACGCTGTCGAACAGCGCCATGCCGGTCGCCGCGTAGGCCACCGCGCAGGCTGCGGTCAGCACGACGTAGAGCCAGATGACCGAAGCCGCGATCTCGCTGGCGCGCGGCAGCACCTTGCCGAAGGTGTCGAAGGATTCCGCCCTGAACAGCTGCATGCCGCCGATGCGCAGCGCCGGCAGCACCGCCATCGCGGCGACGATGATGCCGATGCCGCCGAACCAGTGCAGCATGATGCGCCACAGCAGAACCCCGCGGGGCAGGTCGTCGAGGCCGGTGATCACGGTCGCGCCGGCGGTGGTGAAGCCCGACGCGGCCTCGAAATAGGCGTCGGTCAGCCCGAGGCCGGGCGCGCCGAACATCAGCGGAAGGGCGCCGAACAGCGGGCTGGCCAGCCACAGCACCGCGGTCAGCAGGAATGTCTGCGGTATGCTGAGGCCGGGCGCGCTGGATGCCTCGCAGGCCCGGGCCAGCGCCCCGCCTGTCACCACCGTCAGGATGGCCGCCAGGGCGAAGGCGCGCCAGTTGGCCGAGCCCTGCCACCAGTCCAGCGCCGCGGGACCGGCCATGGCGAGCCCCAGTCCCATGATCAGCAGGCCGATGACATAGCCGACGGGGCGGAAGTCCAGCATGGGCGCGACGTTTCGCGGGCCGCGCCCGGCTGTCAAGCGGCGCGCGCGCGCCTCAGCCGCCGCGGTTCACCGGGTTGCCGATCATCGACAGGAACTCGCGGCGCGTCTCGGGGTTCTCGCGGAACACGCCGAGCATGGTCGAGGTGACCATCGAGACGCCCTTCTTGTGCACGCCCCGCGTGCTCATGCACTGGTGCTCGGCCTCCAGCACCACGGCGACGCCCTTCGGGGCCAGCACGGTCTGGATGGCGGTCGCGATCTGCGCCGTCATCTTCTCCTGCACCTGGAGGCGCTTGGCATAGCTGTCCACCACGCGCGCCAGCTTCGAGATGCCGACGACGCGGTTGGTCGGCATGTAGCCGACATGGGCGCGGCCGATGATCGGGGCGAGGTGGTGCTCGCAGTAGCTCTCGAAGCGGATGTCGCGCAGCACCACCATCTCGTCATAGCCCTCGACCTCCTCGAACACCCGCTGGAGATCGGCCTCCGGGTCCTCGTCATAGCCGCGGAACCATTCGGCGTAGGCCTTGGCCACGCGCTTGGGGGTGTCGAGCAGCCCCTCGCGGGCGGGGTCGTCGCCGGCCCAGCGCAGCAGCGTGCGCACCGCGTCCTCGGCCTGTTCCCGCGTGGGTCTCGGCGTGGCCGGGGTTTCCGCCAGGGGCAGGCGACGGGTGTGGACGTTCATGACCGCATCCTTGTGCGAGGCGTCGATCAGTGGTCGAGCAGGACGCTCCCGCCACCGTGTGCGGGCGGAGACGGCCGCGCGCCGCTTCCCCGCCGATGTTTGTAGGCCGGACGCCGGTCCGGGCCAGCCCGGCGCGCGCGGTTTCGGTTCCGGCGATCCGGCGGGACGCGGCGGCGCGCGCGCCGCCGTGGGGCGCGGGAGGCGGCGGTCGCATCGCCACGGTCCGGTCGCCCGCTAGAGGTCGGGCGGCAGCACGTCGGGGGCGATGCTCAGCACGCGGTTGCGCACCGGATCGACCTCGAGCATCCAGGTGCCCGCCGCCACCCAGATCGACCCGCCGCGCGCGTGCGGCAGCCGCCGGTCCACCCCGTCTGGGGCCGGGTGCACCTCGATGCCGGGCGGAACCGGGCCGCCGCGGACGATGGCCTCGGCCTGCGCGTCCGTCAGGGGCGAAGGGTCGGACATGAAGGACGGCAGGCCGTTCGACCGCGCCTCGGCCCGCAGCACCAGCGTCACCGTGCGCCGCAGCGCCTCGTCGACGCCGGGCCGGGCCGCGATGCCCGGTCGCCCGACGCCGAAGACCTGCGCGCGCACCGCCATCGGTGCCAGCACCGCCGTCGCCAGCGCGCCGGCCGCCATGCGGCGGCGCGTCGGGGTCCCCCGGGATGCCCGGCTCAACCGCGGCTCGCCCGGCGCAGCGCCTCGAGCAGATCGGCGCCGTCATAGCCGTCTGCCGGCAGGCCACGGCTCGCCTGGAAGGCGCGGATCGCGGCGCGGGTGTTGGGACCGACGATTCCGTCGACGCCCTGGGTGTCATGGCCGAGGGCCGTGAGCATGCGTTGCATCTCCTCGCGTTCGGTGCGCGACAGCGGGCGGTCCCCGCGCGGCCACGCCGCGGCGAAGGATCCCGCCCCGCCGATGCGGTCGGCCAGATGGCCCACCGCCAGCGCGTATGACGTCGCGTTGTTGTAGCGCTTGATCGCGGAAAAGTTGGGGAAGATCGCAAAAACCGGTCCGCGCGCGCCGGCCGGCAGCAGCAGGCCGGCGGGCCCGTGATCGGGCAGCGGTCGCCCGTCCGCGGTCGTGACGCCCAGCCGCGCCCATTCCGGCGCCGGCCGCGGCCGCTCGTCGGCGAGCGCGAGGTCGAAGCCGGGCGGCAGGCGCGCCTCGAGGCCCCAGGGCGCGCCGGTTCGCCAGCCGCTGCGCGCGAGGTAGTTGGCGGTCGAGGCCAGCGCGTCGAGCGCGTCGGGCGCCCAGAGGTCGCGACGCCCGTCCCCGGTGAAATCCACCGCGTAGGTCTCGAAGCTTGTCGGCATGAACTGGGTGTGGCCCATCGCGCCCGCCCAGCTGCCCACCATGCGCTGCGGCGTCACGTCGCCGGCCGCGAGGATGCGCAGGGCGGCCAGCAGCTGGTCCTCGGCGAAGGCGCGGCGGCGTCCCTGCCAGGCCATGGTGGAGAGGCTGCGCACCACGGACATGTCGCCGAAATTGGCCCCGAAGGCGCTTTCGATGCCCCAGATCGCCAGCAGCACCTCGGCCTCGACGCCATGCGCCGCCTCGATGCGCGCCAGATCGGCCGCCATCGCGGCGCGGCGCGCCCGGCCCGTCGCGATGCGCGCCTCCGACACGGCGCTGTCGAGATACTCCCAGATCGGGCGCGTGAACTCCGGCTGTCGGCCGTCGAGCGCCAGCACGCGCTCGTCCGGCGTCACGCCCGCGAAGGCCCCGGCCAGCACCCCCGGCGGCACCCCTGCTGCCCGCGCGCGCGCAGCGAAGCCGTCGCGCCATTCGGCGAAGCCCGTGGCCGCATGCGTCCACGCCGCCCCTGCGGCCGGGGCCGCCGATGCGGGCGGCGCCACCGCCTCTGACCCGGCGCAGCCCGCCGTCAGCGCCGTCGCCATCGCCATCGCCATGCCCGTCAGCCGCACCGCATTCGCCCCCGCCTCGATCCGCCCTCCGGACCGGCCGGACCCTAGCCCGGCCCCGGCGGGGATTTGAAGGCCCGGCGCGCGGCCCGGCGCCGGGTCGGGCCGCGCCGTTTCAGTCCGCGCCGGTCCGCGCCGGCGCCGCGGGGCGGCGTCGCGCCGTGACGGGCCCGCCGCCCGCGGCCTCGATGCGCGCCGCGGCGTCGGCCAGCGGCTCGGCCGCCACCGCCATGGCATGGGCGTTGGCGTGCAGCAGGCGCGATGACGACAGCATGATCGCGACATGGCCGCGCCAGAACACGAGGTCGCCGCGGCGCAGCGGGGCGCCGGGCGCGACGGCGCGCCCCTCGGCCGCCTGCATGTCGCTGTCGCGCGGACAGGGCGCGCCGCCGGCCTGACGCGCCACCTGCACCAGCCCCGAACAGTCGAGACCGGCGGCGCTGCGCCCGCCCCACAGATAGGGCGCGCCTAGAAAGCGCTCCGCGACGGCGACCCAGTCGGGCTCGGGAGCGGCAAGCGGCGCGAGGTGCGCCGCCGGGATCCAGCCGAAGGGCTCGACGGCGGCGAAGGCCCCCTCCGTCGGCCCCGTGCGCAGCCTCGCGCCGAGCGGGACGGCCCCGATGGGGCGGCTCTTCATGTCCGGCCGTGCATAAACCACCGCCGTCAGGGCGCGCACCCTAGCGTCGGGGGGCGGGCCGGCCGGGGCGAGCCCCGCCTCGGGCGCCCAGCCGACATAGCCGTCGAGCGCGCATTGCCCCCAGGCCCAGCCGTCGCGCAGCTCGTAGGCGTCGAAGCCCTCGCCCAGCAGAAGCTGGGTGGTCATCGGGGCCTCGGCGTCCGGGGCGCCCGTCACGGGCACCATGGGGGCGGCCGCGACCATCGGCCGGGGATCGGCATAGGCCGCCGCCTCGACGGTCCCGCGCAGGTGCGCCGCGGCGAGATCGGGGCGGGCGGGCGTCAGGCGCTGGTCAGCCGCGGCGGCCATGGCGCGCCTCGAGCAGGTCGAACACGGCGCGGGCGGCCTGCACCTCGCCGCCCATCGGCCGGCCGGGCCGCGCCTTGGGGTTCCAGGCGTAGAGGTCGACATGCGCCCAGGAATCGGCCCCCTCGGCGAAGCGCTTCAGGAACAGCGCCGCGGTGATGGCCCCGGCGAAACCGCCCGCGGGCGCGTTGTCGAGATCGGCGACGGGCGTCTCGAGATCGGCCTCGTAGGGCGCGTGCAGCGGCAGCCGCCACAGCGGGTCAGCCGCCGCCGACCCCGCCGCGAGCAGCCCGGCCGCCAGCGCCTCGTCGTCGGTGAACAGCGCCGGCAGGTCGGGCCCCAGCGCCACCCGCGCCGCCCCGGTCAGCGTGGCGAAGTCGATCAGCAGCGACGGCCTCTCCTCGCAGGCCAGCGCCATGGCGTCGGCCAGCACCAGCCGCCCCTCGGCGTCGGTGTTGGCGACCTCGACGGTCAGCCCCTTGCGGCTTCGCAGGATGTCGCCGGGGCGGAAGGCCCCCGGCCCGACCGCGTTCTCGACCGCGGGGATCAGCACGCGCAGCCGGACCGCGAGGCCCCGCGCCATGACCATCCGCGCCAGCGCCAGCGCGGCGGCCGCGCCGCCCATGTCCTTCTTCATCAGGCGCATGCCGGCCGAAGGCTTGATGTCGAGCCCCCCGGTGTCGAAGCACACGCCCTTGCCGATCACCGTGACGGTCGGATCGGCGGGGTCGCCCCATCGCAGGTCGATCAGCCGCGGCGCCTCGGCCGCCGCGCGGCCGACGGCGGCGATCATGGGAAAGCCCTCGGCCAGCGCGGCCCCTTCGACGACCGCCGCCCCGGCCCCGAATTCGGCCGCCAGCGCGCAGGCGGCCTCCGCCAGCGCCGCCGGCCCCAGATCGCCCGCGGGCGCGTTCACGAGATCGCGCCCCAGCGTCACCGCCGCGGCCACCGTCTCGATGCGCGCCGCATCCGCGCCCTCCGGCGCGACCAGCAGGCGCGACGCGCCCGGCGACGCGCCCGGCGACGCGCCCGCCGACGCCTTGTAGCGGTCGTAGCGATAGGCCCCGAGCAGCCAGCCCAGCGCTTCCGTTCCGGGATCGGCCAGCGGACCGGCGAGCCGCCAGGTCCCGGGCGGCAGCTTCGCCGCTGCCGCGGCCAGGCGGAAGCGGCCCGGCGCAGGCCCGCCGAGACCCGCCAGCCCGCAGGCGATGCCGCCCTCCGGTCCGGGCACGGCCAGCGCCTCGCCCAGCGCCCCGGCGAAGCCGCAGGCCTCGGCCCAGGCGCGGGCGCGCGGATCGGGCAGGGCGGCGAGGGCGCCCTTCTCGACGGCATGGAGGGGGATCGCCGCCGCGTCGGGCGCGGCGAAGGCGGGGGGCATGGGTGCGGCTCCTGCGTCGGGACCGGTCGAGCCTAGCGCCCGATCGCGCCGGCCGGAAGGCCCCGGACCGCCGGTGCGCGGCCCCGGCGCCCGGCCGCGCTGGCCCCGCGGGCCTGTCGCCCCGGTCGCCGGTCGCGCGGTGCGTCAGTCGCGGCGCAGCGCCGCGAGCGAGCTCTCGGCCAAGGCCGCGAGGCATTCGGCCGCCGCGCGGGCCGCTTCGGCGCGGTCCGCGTCGCCGGACCGCAGCCCCTGCTCGATGCCCAGCGCGACGCGCGCAAGGCGCGCGAGCCCGATCTGCCCGGCCATGCCGCCGATCTCGTGGGCGATGCGCGCGCCCTCATCCGCCTGCGCCGCCGCGCGGCCCGGCAACCGGCCGATGCGGTCGCGCAGCAGTTCGGTCGCCTTTGCGATCAGCCCCTCGGTCGCGGGGCCGAGCGCGCCGCGCAGCCCCTCGATCACCGCGGCGTCCACCAGCGGCGGCAGATCGTCCTGCGCCTCGGCGCGCATCGTCATGCCCATCAACATCTCCGCTGCCCCGACCGCGAACACACTTCTTCGGCGCGGGTTAAGGCGCGGTTAGGGCCGGCAGGGCGCGCAGGTCGCCGACGGCGAGGCCGCGGCGGTTGCGGATCTCGGGCGCGAGCCGGCGCGCCACGCGCGGGTCGGCGGCCTCTACGGCGCCGTAGCGCACCAGCAGCGCGGCGATGGCGCATTCCGCGGCGGCGGTGTCGCCGTCGTCGATCTTCAGCGCGATGCCGAGCCCGCGCTCGGTCAGGATGGCGGTGAAGGCCCCGTCGGCCCCGGTCTTGACCACGGCGCGGCCCTGCGCCGCCTGCATCAGTTCGGTGCAGGCGCGTCCGTCGCCCGCGACCTCGAAGGGGTGCGCCGCCATGGCGTCGCGCAGCCGCGCCGCCGCCCGGCCGCGCACGCCGCCGAAACCTGTCCCGGGGCTGGCGGCGCGGGCCATGGCCGCCGCGACGCCGGCCAGCGGCGCGGCGAAGTTCGGGGCCGAGCAGCCGTCGATGCCGAAGGCCAGCGGCCCGTCCTGCCCGGTCGCCGCCGCGAAGGCCTCGGCCGCGGCGCGCTGCACCGGGTGGTCGGCCGCCACATACCCCTCGGGACCCGCCTTCAGGTGCAGCGCCAGCGTCAGGAATCCCGCATGCTTGCCCGAACAGTTGTTGTGCAGTTGCGACGGCGCGGCGCCGGCCTGCCGCATGGCGGCGCGGGTGGGCGCGTCGGAGGAGACCTGCGCCCCGCACATGAGGCAGGGCTCGGACAGGCCCAGCGCCCCCAGCCAGTCCGCCACCGCAGCCGCATGGGCGCCGGAGCCCTGATGCGAGGCGCAGGCGAGCGCGAGCCTGCGCTCGTCGAGCCGGAAGGCGTCGGCCGCGCCGCTCTCGACCAGCGGCAGGGCCTGCAGCAGCTTGATCGAGGAGCGCGGCAGCATCGGCCGCGCCGCGTCGCCGACGCTCCAGACCAGCGCCCCGGTCGCGTCGGCCACCGCGACGGCGCCGCGATGGGCGCGCTCGACGATCGGCGCGCCCCGCCCGCCGCGGTCGGGACCGCCGCGGGACGCCTCGACGAGCACCGGGTTGGGCGCCGGGTCGGGCATGGGGCCGGGCACGGGGCCGAGCACGGGGCCGGTGCTGTCAGACATCGAGCAGTTCCTCCGCGAAATCCTCGCCCAGCGCCCCGCGCAGGCGCCCCATGGCCAGGCGCAGGCGCGACTTCACCGTGCCGAGCGGCGCGTCGATCATCGCTGCGATCTCGGCATGGCTGAGGCCGTCGTAGAAGGCCAGCCGCACGACCTGCGCCTGATCGGGCGGCAGCTCGGCCAGCGCCGCGCGCACCAGCGCGTCGCGGCCCGCCCGGGCCGCCGCGGCGTCGGCGGGCGGCGCCGGGTCGGGGGCGAACAGCGGGTCGTCGGGATCGGGCTCGGGGCGGCGGCGGCGCAGCATGTCCACGCGGCGGTTGCGGGCGATGGCGAAGATCCAGGTGGCCGGCCCCGCGCGGGCCGGGTCGAAGCTGTCGGCCCGCCGCCAGACCGACAGCATCACCTCCTGCGCGGCCTCGTCGGCCTCGGTCCCGGGCACGCCGCTGCGAATCAGGTAGGCCTTGATCCTGCCGGCCCAGCGCCGGAACAGCGCCGCGAAGGCGTCGCGGTCCTGCCGGGCGACCGCGGCCAGCAGGGCGGCATCGTCCGGACCCGCGCCCGCGACGGTGGCTTCGGTGGCGTCTGCGTCGCTCAAGCCCCAGCATCCCGGTCGAAGGAGGGTCGCGCGCCGCTCGTTCCGCCCCCGGCTCTGGCGTCGACGCCCGCTTCCGGCCTACATTAGGCACTAACGGACCCGAGCGAAACAGGGTCGCGCGGCATGGCCGCGATCGGGCAGCTTGAGGCGCAGCGCATGAAGACGATGGCGGTGGCGGCGGCCGCGCTGGCGGTTTGGATCGGATTTTCGGCGGGCGCGGCAGCCCAGATGGTCGAGCGGACCGGGGCGCACCGGGCATGGAGCGTGTTCCAGTCCGGCACGGGCGCGGACCGCGCCTGCTTCGTCGCCTCCAAGCCCCGCGCCTCGGTCGCGCGCCGCGGCAGCCAGCGCGTCGAGGTGAACCGCGGCGACATCTGGCTCATGGCGACGGTCCGGCGCAGCGGCGGCGCGACGAGCACCGAGGTCAGCTTCATCCCGGGCTATCCGCTCGACGCCGCCGCGCCGATCCGGGCTCAGATCGGAAGCGCCCGCTTCGATTTCTTCACGCGGGAGGGCGAGACCGCCTGGGCCGACACGCGGCGCGACGAGGCCGTGGACCGCAAGCTGGTCGATGCCTTCCGGCGCGGGACCGACGCGAGGCTGACCGCCACCTCGACCCGCGGCACGACGACCGAGGACACCTTCAGCCTGCTCGGCTTCACCGCCGCATTCGAGGACGCGCAAAGACTGTGCCGCTGACCCCCGCCCCCGCCCCGCGCGGCCTTGCCCCGACCGCCCCGGCCCCGCTGGTTCCCGAGGTCGCGCCGCTGAAGCGCGCCGCCCCCGCGGCGCGGCCGACACTGCTCGGGCTGACGCGCGAGGGGCTGCGCGCGGCGCTCGAGGAGGCCGGCGTCGAGCCGCGGCGCTCGGCCATGCGGGCGGGACAGCTGTGGGGCTGGCTCTATGCCCGCGGCGCGCGCGACTTCGCGGCGATGACCAGCCTGTCCAAGGATTTCCGCGCCGTCCTCGCCGACCGCTTCCGCATCGACCGGCCCGAGATCGTCACGCGGCAGCTCAGCGCCGACGGCACCCGCAAGTATCTGCTGCGCATCGACGGCGGCCACGAGGTCGAGGCGGTCTACATCCCCGAGGAGGACCGCGGCACGCTCTGCGTCTC
>DAIPIU010000112.1:0-3979 GCA_036770645.1 Rubrimonas sp.
GCGGTCAGGCCGTCAGGCGCTCGGCAGCCGATCCCTGCCGGTAAGCCGCGGTGAGGCCATGCGCGCTTCCCGCCGTGGCGGCGCTGGTGTCGGATTGCCCACCCGCAGCGTTCATCATGCTCCAGCCCTGATGATCCGACGCCGAGCGACGCCGACAACGACATGACGCGGCGGGTGACAGCGACCGCGACGGTCAAACGCCGAGCCAGTTCTCCACCGCAAGGCCGGGCACGCGCCTGAACTCCCGCTCATTGTCCGTCACGAGCGCCATCCCCAGCGTCCGGGCCTGCGCCGCGATCCAGAGATCGTTCTGGCCGATGGGCTGTCCGATGGCCTCGAGCTCCACCCGGATCGCACCATAGGCCTGCGCGATCGTCGGATCGACGCCGATCACCGCAATTTCGCGCAGCACCGCCTCGACCCGTTCCGTCAGGCGCGGCGAACCCCGCTTCAGGCAGCCGTAGCGCAGCTCGCCCGCGACGATCACGCTGGTCGCCACGGCGCCGTCCCCGACGGCTTCGAGCCGCGACACGGCGGCGCCCTGCGGATGCCGCACCATGTCGCTGATGATGTTCGTGTCGAGCAGAAACATCAGCCGAAGATGTCCTCGCGCGGCGCGGGCGCGTCGGCGATCTCCAGCAGCGCCTCATCGAGCGGCCCCCACTGCGCGAGCAGTCCGAGAAGGCCCGGCCTGCGGACGGGTTCGAGGATCAGGCGCTCGCCGTCCCGGCGCAGCAGCGCCCGGTCGCCGGGCAGCTCGAGATCGACCGGAATGCGCACCGCCTGGTTGCGGTTGTTGCGGAACAAGCGGACTTCGCGGACATCGGGATCGGCCATCGCTGCGCCTCCAAGCATATGTCAAAGACATATGTCAGCACCCCATGGCGCGCAAGCGCCGCCTGACCGGCCGCTGCGTTGCGCGCCAACCGAAAGACGGGTCATGACGCGCATCGCGCGGCCTGCGCCACCTTCTCTACCCGGGTCGAGCCGCGGCCTACGCCGCCGCGGTGTCCGGCCAGCCGCGGCCTTGCCAGGCGCCGTCCCAGAACAGCCACTCGTGCATGACGCTGCGGGCGAAGGCCGCGCGCATGCGGGCGCGCTCATCTGGCCCGGCCGAGGCGGCCAGCCGGTCGGCGAGCGCGGCCATACCGGTGACGGCCGCGTCGAACTCGGCGCTCGCGTAGGTGTCGATCCAGGCGCGGTAGGGGTTGTCGGGGATGGCCAGGCCGTGGATCGCATGGCCCACGTCGCGGTAGACCCAGAAGCAGGGCAGCAGCGCCGCCACGCCCTCGGCCACGCTGCGCGAGACGGCGGCGATCAGGAAGCAGACGTAGTGGTCGCAGGCGGGACTCGGCTCGGTCGCGGCAAAAGTGGCGGCGTCGACCCCGTAGAGCGCCAGGTAATGCTCGTGCAGCCGTCGCTCCACGGCGATGGCCCCGGCGGCCGCACCCGACAGCTGCGCCACGGCTGCGGCGTCGGGGGCCACGGCGGCGGCGCGGGCGAGCGCGCGGGCGAAGCCCTCAAGGTAATGGGCGTCCTGAATGACGTAGCGCCGAAAGACCTCGGGCGGCAGCGTTCCGTCCGCGAGCCGCGCGTTGAAAGGCATGGCGCGGATGTCGGCGCAGCGCTGTGCGTTGGCCTCAACGACGTCGGCGGTGAAGCTCATGGGGTGGGTTCCTTGTGGGCGTGGAAATGGTGGAGCGGTCCGCAGCCGCCGCCGACCGACAGCGCGTCGGCCGCGGCGATGGCGGCGGCGACAAAGGCCTTGGCGCGCGTGGCAGCCTCGGGGAGGGCCATGCCGCGGCCGAGGAATGTGGCCAGCGCCGAGGACAGGGTGCAGCCCGTGCCATGGGTGCGGGTGGTCGCCCGCCGCGCGCCGGGGAGCCAGATGAGCACGGCGCCGTCCGCCAACAGGTCAGGGCAGTCGTCTCCCGGCAGGTGGCCGCCCTTCAGCAGCACGGCGCGCGCGCCTGCCGCCAGCAGCGCCTGCGCCTGCGCGGCCATGGCGTCTCGCGTCGCGGCCTGCGGCGCGCAAAGCAGGTCGGCCGCCTCGGGCAGGTTCGGGGTGATGACGGAGGCCAGCGGCAGTGTGGCGCGCAGGGCCGCGACGGCCTCGGCGACCAGCAGCCGGTCGCCGCTCTTGGCGACCATGACGGGGTCCAGCACCATAGGCGCGCTCAGCCCGCGCAGCGCTTCGGCGACCGTGTCGATGACGGGGGCCTCGCCGAGCATGCCGATCTTGACCGCGTCGATGCGGATATCGGCGCGGATCGCTGCAATCTGGGCCGCCACCATCTCCGGCTCGACCATCCGCACCGCGGTCACGGCCCGGGTGTTCTGCGCGGTCAGTGCGGTGATCGCGGCCATGGCGTAGCCGCCACAGGCCGAGATGGCCTTGATGTCGGCCTGCACGCCCGCGCCGCCCGACGGGTCCGACCCGGCGATCGACAGGATGTTGGGGATCATTGGGCGCTCCAGGCGTGCAGAAGGGCGCGGGTCGCGGCCTCGGGGTCGGGGGCGCGGCTGACGGCGCTGACCACGGCCATGCCGACCGCCCCCGCGGCCCGGACCGCCGCGGCGTCGGCGGCGCTCAGCCCGCCGATGGCGAGCGCGGGAATCCGCAGGCGGCCGACGATGCGGGCGAGGCCGTCGAAGCCCGTGGGTGGGGCGTGGTCCGGCTTGGTCGCCGTCGCGCGCACCGGCCCGGCGCCGACATAGTCCACGCAGCCGGGAACGCGCAGGGCCTGAGCCTCGGTCTCGACCGACAGGCCGAGGATCATCACTGGCCCGATCAGGTCCCGCACCGCCTGCGGGTCGCCGTCGCCCTGGCCGATGTGCAGGCCGTGCGCGCCCGCGGCGACCGCCATGTCCACCCGGTCGTTGACGATCAGGCGCACCCCCAGCGCCGTCAGCTCGGGCATGAGCGCGCGCGCCAGCGCCACGAGGTCGGCGTCGGGCGCGCGCTTGTCGCGCAGCTGCACGGCCCATGCCCCGCCCCGCGCGGCGGCCCGCGCCTGATCGGCGGCAGACAGCGGCGCCTCAGCGTCGGTGATGACGCAGACCGGCCCGATCATGCCGCCGTCACCCGCGCGCCGAGGCGCGCCGCCTCAGGCGTCATGGCGTGGAGCGCGTCGAGGAAGGCGGGCTGGAAGCTGCCCGGCCCCGCGGCTCCGGCCCCGGCGCGCTCACCCGCGTGGCCGTAGCAGGCCATCGCGGCCACGGTCGAGGCCAGCGGCGGCTGGCCCACGAGGAAGGCCGCGATCACCCCGTTCAGCGCGCAGCCGAGCGCCGTGACGCGCGGCATCAGCGCATGGCCGTTGGCGACCCGGAACGCCGCCGCGCCGTCCGTGACGTAGTCGACCGGCCCGGAGACCGCGACCACCGCGCCGCAGCGCCGGGCGAGCGCCTGCGCCGCCGCCTCCGCCGTCGCCACCTCGTCGGCCGCGTCGGCCCCGCGACCGGCCGAGGCTGCGCCAGCCAGCGCGAGGATCTCCGAGGCGTTGCCGCGGACCGCCGTCGGGCCAAGGTCCAGCAGCCGCGCGCACAGATCGCGCCGGAACGCCGTGGCCCCCACGCCCACCGGGTCCAGCACCCAGGGCCGACCGGCGGCGCACATCGCGCCCGCCGCCATCGCCATCGCCTCGCCCCAGGCCGGGTCGGGCGTGCCGATGTTCACCACGAGCGCGTCGGCATGGGCGGCGAACTCCGCCGCCTCCTCCCGCGCATGCACCATCGCGGGCGAGGCGCCCACGGCCAGCAGGGCGTTGGCCATGACGTTCATCGCGACGAAGTTGATGATGCAGTGGACCAGCGGCGCGGCTTGCCGCATGCGCTCGAGACAGGCTCCAGGATCGGTCATCGCATCTCCCCCCGGCGCATGGGGGGACCGGGACGCGGCCGCGCTGGCGCAAGGCAGCGCGCCGACGGCCGTTCGCGGACTCCCTACGCCAGCATGATCTGGTTCAGGTTCAAAGGGTGC
>DAIPIU010000056.1:0-9121 GCA_036770645.1 Rubrimonas sp.
CTGATCAACAACATCGCCAAGGTGCACTCGGGCTTCTCGGTGTTCGCGGGCGTCGGCGAGCGCACGCGCGAGGGCAACGACCTCTATCACGAGATGATCGAGTCGGGCGTGATCAAGCCCGACGACCTGTCCAAGAGCCAGGTGGCGCTGGTCTACGGCCAGATGAACGAACCGCCGGGCGCGCGCATGCGCGTGGCGCTGACCGGCCTGACGCTGGCCGAACAGTTCCGCGACGAATCCGGCACCGACGTGCTGTTCTTCGTGGACAACATCTTCCGCTTCACGCAGGCGGGTTCGGAAGTGTCGGCGCTGCTCGGCCGCATCCCCTCCGCCGTGGGCTACCAGCCGACGCTGGCCACCGACATGGGCCAGCTGCAGGAGCGCATCACCTCGACCAACGCCGGCTCGATCACCTCGGTGCAGGCGATCTACGTGCCCGCGGACGATCTCACCGACCCCGCGCCCGCGACCTCCTTCGCGCATCTCGACGCGACCACGGTGCTGTCGCGCGCGATCTCGGAGCTCGGCATCTACCCAGCCGTGGACCCGCTCGACTCGACCTCGCGCCTCATGGACCCGTCGGTGCTGGGCGAGGAGCATTACGAGGTGGCGCGCCAGGTGCAGACCATCCTCCAGCGCTACAAGGCGCTGCAGGACATCATCGCCATCCTCGGCATGGACGAGCTGTCCGAGGACGACAAGCTGACCGTGGCGCGCGCCCGCAAGATCCAGCGCTTCCTGTCCCAGCCCTTCGACGTGGCGCAGGTGTTCACCGGCTCGCCGGGCATCCAGGTGCCGCTGGAAAAGACCATCGACAGCTTCAAGCGCGTTGTGGCCGGCGAGTTCGACCATCTGCCCGAGGCCGCCTTCTACATGGTCGGCGACATCGACAGCGCCATCGCCAAGGCGCAGAAGATGGCCGCGGAAGCGGCCTGAGACAGGGGGAGCGGGGCCCGTGGCCGACACGATGCAGTTCGATCTCGTCTCGCCAGAGCGCCTGCTGGCCTCGGTCGCCGCGACGAGCGCGCAGATCCCCGGCATGGACGGCGACTTCACCGCCCTGCCGGGCCACGCGCCCTACCTGACCACGCTGCGGCCCGGCTTCCTGCGGGTCGCCGGCCCGGACGGGGAGAGGGAATACTTCGTCACCGGCGGCTTCGCCGAGGTCTCGCAGACGGCGACCTCCGTGCTCGCCGAGGAAGCCGTCGAGCGCGGGGCCCTGAGCCGGGACATGGTCGAGGCCCGGCTGCGCGGCGCCGAAGCCGCCCTCGCGGCCGCGCCCGAAGAGGATCGCACGGCGGCGGCCCAGCGCGTCAACGATTTCCGCGCGGCGATGGCCCGGTTCGGCGGCTGACGCGCCGCGGACGGGACGGACCAGGGGCCCGCGGCGGCGACGCCGCGGGCCCTTCATTTTGCGGCCCGCGTCCGTCCTGCGGCCAGCGTCAGGTGTTGAAGCGGAAGTGCAGCACGTCGCCGTCCTGCACGACGTAGTCCTTGCCCTCGAGGCGGAACTTGCCCGCCTCCTTCGCGCCCGCCTCGCCGCGGCCCGCGACGTAATCGCCATAGGCGACGGTCTCGGCCCGGATGAAGCCGCGCTCGAAATCGCCGTGGATCGCGCCCGCGGCCTGCGGGGCGCGGAAGCCCCGCGGGATGGTCCAGGCGCGGGCCTCCTTCGGCCCCACGGTGAAATAGGTCACGAGGCCCAGCAGCGCGTAGCCCGCGCGGATCAGCCGATCGAGCCCGGCCTCCTCCAGCCCCATCTCGGCGAGGAAGGCGTCGCGCTCCTCGTCGGGCAGCTGCGACAGCTCCTCCTCGATGCGCGCCGAGATCGTCACCGCCTGCGCCCCCTCGGCCGCGGCCATGGCCGCCACCTGCGCCGACAGGGCGTTGCCGCCGGCCGCCGAGGCCTCCTCCACGTTGCAGACATAGACGACGGGCTTGGCGGTCAGCAGTTGCAGCATCCGCCAGGCCTTCCGGTCGTCCTCGGCCACCGCGACGCCGCGCGCGGGCCGGCCCTCGGCCAGCGCGGCCTGCGCGGCCTTCAGCAGCCGCTCCTGGTCCAGCGCCTCCTTGTCGCCGCCGCGCACCTTGCGCGACAGGCCGGCGAGGCGCTTCTCGACCGAGTCGAGATCGGCCAGCATCAGTTCCGTCTCGATGGTCGCGGCATCGGCCAGCGGGTCGACCTTCCCCTCGACATGGGTGATGTCGCCGTCCTCGAAACAGCGCAGCACATGGGCCACCGCGTCGCATTCGCGGATGTTGGCGAGGAACTGGTTGCCCAGCCCCTCGCCCTTCGACGCACCGCGGACCAGCCCCGCGATGTCGACGAAGGTCAGCCGGGTGGGGATGATCTGCTTCGACCCGGCGATCTCGGCCAGCATCGCGAGCCGCGGGTCGGGCACGGCCACATCGCCCACATTGGGCTCGATGGTGCAGAAGGGGAAGTTGGCGGCCTGCGCGGCGGCGGTGCGCGTCAGGGCGTTGAAAAGGGTGGATTTGCCGACATTCGGCAGCCCCACGATCCCGCATTTGAAGCCCATGCCGCCCCCGCCTTCCGCCGCCCGCCCGTCCCGGCCCTCGTCGCAGAGAGGCCCGGCCCCGTCAATCCGCCGCCACCCCCCGGGCGCGGCGGCGCGCCAGCGCGCGGTAGAGCGCGGGCCGCGTGACGCCCAGCTCCTCGGCCAGCGCGGACCAGCCGCCGCGGGCGGGCAGCGCCCCGCCATGCGCCGCGAGCCAGGCCTCGAGCCGGTCCTCGACGCCGCGCAGGCCCAGCATCGCCGCCCGGTCCCGCGCCGCGCGCAGGGCGCGCGCCAGATGGGCGGCGAAGGCCTCCGCGAAGGCCCCGTCCGCGCGCAGCCGGGCGCGGAACGCGGTTCGCGGCACGGCGAGGAACAGGCTCGCGCCCTCGGCCGTCGCGTCGCAGTGATAGGCGTCGGAGAAGGCCGAGGCCTCGGCCACGATCTCGCCCGCCCCGGCGCGGTGCAGCGCCAGCGTCGCGCCGAGACCGTCCGGCCGCCGCAGCCGCGCGGCCCCCTCGAGCACCAGCCAGACCGCCTGCACCGGATCGCCGGCATGGAACAGCGGCGCGCCGTCCGCCAGCGCGCGGCGCGCCCCGGGCAGGCCGCGCAGCAGGGGGACGAAATCGCCGGACATGACCGCGATCATACGCGGCGCGCGCGGATCGCGCCAATTCTGGCGCGTCCCGCCATGGAGCCGCCGATGCCCCGCCCGCTGCCCGCCGCCCTCGCCGCCGCCCTGATCGCCCTCGCCATGCCGGGCGGCGGACCGGCGCGCGCCGACGACCGCGTGGCGGTCGCGATCCCGCCGATGATGGCCGAGCACATGCTGGCCAACATGCGCGACCACCTCGCGGCGCTGGGCGAGATCGCGGCCGCCCTGTCGGCGCAGGACGGGGGTGCGGCGGCGCGGGTCGCCGAGACGCGGCTCGGCCTGTCCTCGCTGGAACGGCACGGCGCGGCGCACATCGCGCAGGTCATGCCGCCCGCCATGCAGGAGGCCGGCCTCGCCATGCACCGCGCCGCCAGCCGCCTCGCGCTGCTGGCCGAGACCGCGACCGTGGCCGCGGAGGTCGCCGACATGGAGGCGCTGTTCGCCGCCTACGGCGAGCTGGTCGGGACCTGCGTGGCCTGCCATGCCGGATGGAAGCTGCCATCGCATTGACCGCGGGGGCCGCGCGGGCGAGACTCACCTTGCAACCGTCGCGAGCGCCCGCATGACCGCCGAGCTTCCCCTCGACCGCATCCTCACGGGCGACAGCGTCGAACGCATGGCGGCGCTGCCCGCCGCCAGCATCGACCTGATCTTCGCGGACCCACCCTACAACCTGCAATTGCGCGGCGATCTCCATCGGCCGGACAATTCGAGGGTGGACGCGGTCGATGACGACTGGGACCGTTTCGGCGGTTTCGAGGCCTATGACGCCTTCACCCGCGCCTGGCTGCGCGAGGCGCGGCGGCTGCTCAGGCCCGACGGCGCGATCTGGGTGATCGGCAGCTACCACAACCTGTTCCGCGTGGGGGCGGCGCTGCAGGATCTGGGCTTCTGGATCCTCAACGACGTGGTGTGGCGCAAGTCGAACCCGATGCCGAACTTCCGCGGCAAGCGCTTCACCAACGCGCACGAGACGCTGATCTGGGCGGCGCGCTCCGACAGCGCCCGGCCCGTGTTCAACTACGACGCCGCCAAGGCGCTGAACGACGACCTGCAGATGCGCAGCGACTGGCTGATCCCGCTGTGCACCGGGGCGGAGCGTCTGAAGGACGCGAGCGGGGCCAAGCTGCACCCGACGCAGAAGCCCGAGGCGCTGCTGCACCGCGTGCTGGTGACGACCTCGCGCCCCGGCGCGGTGGTGCTGGACCCGTTCCTCGGCTCGGGCACCACGGCCGCGGTGGCCAAGCGCCTCGGCCGGCGCTGGATCGGCATCGAGCGCGACGAGGGCTATGCCCGCGCAGCCGCGGCCCGCATCGCCGCGGTGGTGCCAGCCCCCGACGAGGCGCTGCGCACCGCCGCCAGCAAGCGCGACGCCCCGCGCGTGCCCTTCGGCCAGATCGTCGAGCGGCGGCTGCTGGAACCCGGCGCGGTGCTGGTCTCGCCCTGCGGCCGGCACGCCGCGAAGGTGCGCGCCGACGGCACGCTGGTCGGGGCCGACGCGACCGGCTCGATCCACCAGCTCGGCGCGCATGTGCAGAAGGCGCCCTCCTGCAATGGCTGGGCCTTCTGGCATTACCGCGGGGCCTCGGGCGCGCTGCTGCCCATCGACGACCTCCGCGCCCATGTGCGCGCCGAGCTCGAGGGCGGCTGAGCGGCGGCAACCTCTCAGAGATGAGAGACCGGCCTTGCTCTCCCGCCGCCGGGCGCTAAGCCCATCGAAGGCCCGGGAAAGGACGCGCGCAACAGACACGCGCCTCGCCCGGGCGGGAAACGCTCAAACGGGGAGCCATCGTTCATGCGACTGAAGACCTTGCTGCTGGCGGGGGCGTGCGCCCTTGCGCCGCTCGCCGCCGCCGCGCAGGCCGATCTGGAACGCCTCAGCGGCTTCCGCACCACCGGCGTCACAGAATTCACGGTGGTCGACCAGGGCGGCGCGAAGGCCGAGAACATCCGCAGGACGCTGGAGCGGATCACGCTGCCGCCGGGCTTCAGCATCGACCTCTACGCCATCGTGCCCGACGCGCGGCACATCGCGGTCGGGCCGCAGGGCGTGGCGACCTTCGTCGGCACGCGGAAATCGGATGTCTGGGTCGTGACCGACCGCGACAAGGACCGGGTGGCCGACGAGGTGAAGCGCTTCGCCCCGTCGCTGGCCTTCGACATCCCGAACGGCCCCTGCTTCTCGCCCGACGGCTTCCTCTACATCGCCGAGCGCAACCGCGTGCTGGTGTTCCCCGCAGCCGAGTTCTTCTACGAGAGCCCGGACGTCGCCGCCTTCAACGTGGTGAAGCAGGGCGAGCTGATCCCGGTCGAGGAGGAGAGCTTCAACCACACCGCCCGCGTCTGCGCGCTGGGCCCCGACGGCAAGCTCTACATCTCGCTCGGCCAGCCCTACAACGTCGCCCCGCGCGAGAAGCTGGACCTCTACACCGAGACCGGCATCGGCGGCATCATCCGCGTCAACACCGACGGCACCGGCCGCGAGGTCTACACCTACGGCGTGCGCAACTCGGTGGGCCACGCCTTCCACCCGGTCACGGGCGAGCTGTGGTGGACCGACAACCAGGTCGACGGCATGGGCGACGACATCCCGCCGGGCGAGCTGAACCGCCAGACCGAGGCCGGCCAGCATTTCGGCCATCCCTGGTACGGCGGCGGCACGGTGCGCACCAACGAATACAAGGACGACACGCCGCCCGAGGGCATCGTGCATCCGGCGGTCGAGACCATCGCCCACGCCGCCGATCTGGGCATGATGTTCTACACCGGCCGGATGTTCCCCGAGGCATACCGCAACGGCATCTTCTCGGCGCAGCACGGCTCGTGGAACCGCACCGATCCGGTCGGCGCGCGGGTGATGTTCACCTCGATCGCCGAGGACGGCACGGCGACCATGGTGCCCTTCGCGGAAGGCTGGATCGACGAGAACGGCGAATATCTCGGCCGCCCCGTCGACGTGCAGCAGCTGCGCGACGGCTCGATCCTGGTGTCGGACGACCTCGCCGGCGCGCTCTACCGGATCTCGTACCAGCAGCCCGAGGGCTGACGCCCCTGCGCCGGGCGCGCATGCCGCGCCCGGCGCCCCCTCCCCTCCCGCGACCGGACCCGCCCATGTTGCGCCTGCCCGCCGCCGCCCTGATGCTCCTCGCCGCCCAGCCCGCGCTCGCCATCGGGGATCCCGCCGCCGGGCGCGCCAAGGCGAGGGCGTGCGCCGCCTGCCACGGCATCGACGGCGTCGCGCGCACCGCCGACGCGCCGAACATCGGCGGCGAGCACGCGCTCTACCTGCAGAACCAGCTGCGCAATTTCCGTTCCGGCCAGCGCACCCACGCGGTGATGAGCGTGGTGGCGGCGGGCCTGAGCGACGACGACATCGACGATCTGTCGGCCTGGTATGCCTCGATCCGCTTCACGGTCGAGGTTCCGCCCCGCTGACGGCCGCCCGCCCGCGGGCCGCGGTTCAGCGCGGGTCGGCGGGCGGGAGAAGCCGGGCAAGCACGGCTTCGAGCGCGGACAGCGCGGCAAAGCCCAGCACGAGGCGGGCCAGCGGATCGAAGCGCGACAGGCCCAGCCGGGCCACGGCATCGCCGAGCAGGCCCCAGCCCGCCCAGGCCCCGCCGAGCACGGCCAGCGCGACGGCGGCGGAGGCAAGCGCGCGGCGGCTCACAGCAGGCGCGCCCCGGCGAAATCGGCCCGCAGCAGCAGCGCGGAGCCGCGCCGTTCCAGCGCGCCCTCCAGCGCCACCGGCACCCCGAACAGGCGGCGGGCTTCGGGCGGCGGCGGGCCGCCATCGGCATCGGCGAGGATGAAGAAGCGCGAGCCCATCACCGGCTCCGCCGCGACGAACACCGCCGGCACGTCGCCCACGAAGCACAGCGCGGCGCAGGCCCGGTGGCCGAGGCCGGTCCCGGGGCTCATGACGCCGGCATAGCACTTGCCGTCGCAGATCTCGCCCGCGATGCGCCAGCGGCCGAGCGGCTCCGGCGCGGGCGGGGGCGTCGCCTCGCCGTCCCCCTCGGCGGGCCGGAAATCGCCGCCGCTCAGCAGCATGGCAAGATCGCCCCGGCGGAACAGGACGCCCTGAAGCGTCACCCGGGCGCCATAGAGCGCGGGGTCCGGCGCGACGCCGCGCTTGTCCCACAAGGCCAGCAGCAGCGTCTCGCCCTGCGGCCGGTCGGGCGTGGGGTCGAGGCGCAGCAGCGGCACGGGGCCGCGGTCGAGCGTGCCGGTCACGCTGCGCCCCTCGGGCATCTCCGGGGCGGCCTGCGGCGCCGGGGCGAGGCCGATCAGCCCCTCGGCCGGATCGTCGCCGAAGGCCGCGAGGCCGAAGCCGAGCGCGCCGAACCCGAGCGTCGCGACCAGCGCCGCCGCGCCGAGGAAGCGGCCGAGCGCCGGGCCGGTCCGCCCGCTCCAGCCGACGAAGAAATCCTCGCTCATGGCGTCTCTCCCGGAATGGGCAGGGGTTCGACCCTCGTGCCGGGCGGGTTGGGCCGCGGGTCGAGCAGCACGCGCCTGCCGTCGAGCCGCAGGCGGTAGGTCGCCAGCCGTTCGGTGTAGGGGGCGGGCGCGCGGCCGTCCTCGAGCCGGTACTGGAAGCCGTGCCACGGGCAGGTCGCGCAGCCGTCCAGCACCCGCCCCTCGCCCAGCGGGCCGTTCTGGTGGGCGCAGAGGTTGCTCAGCGCCGACAGCCGGCCCTGCCAGCGGAACACCGCCGCGGCCTCCGCCCCCGGCAGGGGCACGACGACGCCGCGCCCGTCCGCCAGCGCGTCGAGCGTGGTCGCGAACACCCAGGGGGCCTCGGCGTCCCCCGGCCCCGGCCCCGGCCCAGGCCCAGGCCGCGTCTCGCGCCGCGCGCGCAGGCCGGCCGCGACGTGCAGGCCGGCCAGCAGCGCCGCGCTCGCCGCCACGACCAGCGCGAGGCCGGGCATGCGGGCGTCCTGCAGCGCGCCGAAGGCGACATGCGCCACGATCAGCGCATAGGCCGCGTAGATGCCCATGTGCAGCGACTTCCAGACGGGCGGCGTCAGGAATGACAGCCAGAAATCATGGCTGGTGGCCGCGAGCAGCCACAGGATCAGCAGCGCGGCGATCCCGAACGGGATGAAGGGCAGGCCGCGCAGTTCTCCCGTGCCGGTGTCGGTCGCCAGAAGCGCCGCGAAGGGCGGCACGGGACTGAAGGCGAAGTACCAGCCGAGCACGGCGAGGGCATGCCCGGTGGCCACCGTGGCGGTGATCACGCCAAGGTGACGGCGGTTGTAGAGCAGCGGCAGGAAGCGCCGGTCCAGCCGCGCCAGCGGCCCGATGGCGAGCGCGACCGTCAGCAGCAGGAAGGCGCAGGAGCCCCAGGCCCGGATCGCCAGCGACTGCTGGTCCAGCGGCGTGGCGGCGAGGCGCGCGGCATGGCCCCAGCCCATGTAGGCCTGCAGGTAGAGCACGGTCGCGCCCAGCGCGACGGCGTCGTAGACGAGCTTGGCGCGGTTCCAGCCGACCGGGGCGTGGCGGGCGCTCATGGCCGGCCCTCCGGGCCGTCCGCAAGGCCGGCGGGGCCGTCCAGCCGCAGCGCCGGCGGCCCGTCCGCGCGCGGCGGCCGGTGCAGAAGGGCCGCCAGCAGCAGCGCGGGCAGCAGCAGCGCCAGCCCCGTCCAGAGCCGCAGGTGCCAGAGCCGCAATTGCGCGGCGCGGCCCGGGCGCGGCGCGGGCCCGGCCCCGCCGCGGCGTTCGAGCGCCGCCCAGCGCCACAGCACCAGCGGCCACAGCAGCACGATCCCCGGCGCCAGAAGCGGCCGGAACGCCCAGGCTCCGCGCGCCGCGGGGTCGACCCTCTCGATCCCGACCGTCAGGAACGCCGCCGCCACCAGCAGACCGGCCCCGACCCACAGCCGGCCCGCCGCCACCATCGCCGCAGCCGTCGCGAACCCGTCCAAACCGCCCTCCCCGTCCTGCGCCGCAGC
>DAIPIU010000056.1:9221-17170 GCA_036770645.1 Rubrimonas sp.
GCGGGCAGTTCGGCGAAGGCGACCTCATCGGTGATCAGCGCGTCGAGGCGGTCGTCGCACAGCATCCGCAGCGCCGCCCGCATCCGCCGCGCGTGATCCCAGCGCGGCCGGCGCGCCGGCGGCAGGGCGCCGACCTGGCTCGAGATCAGCCGCAGGCGCCGGGCATGGAACGCGCCGCCCAGCGCGACCGGCGTCTCGCCCGCGCCATGCCAGCTCATCTCGACGCAGGCCCCCTCGGGGCCGAGCGCGCCAAGCGCCGTCGCAAGGCCCCCGGCGCTCGCGGAGACGTGAAAGCTCAGGTCGAAATCGTCGGACAGGGCGTCGGATGAAACAAACTTCACGCCCAATTGCAATGCTGTCGCCGCGCGATCCGCTATGTCCGTCACCACGACGCTCGCCCCCGGCAGGCGGCCGAGGATCGAGGCGGTGAGCAGGCCCAGCGCGCCCGCCCCCACCACGAGACAGCGGTCGCCGGGGCCAGCGCCCGAATCCCACACGGCGTTGAGCGCGGTCTCCATGTTGGCCGCCAGCGCCGCGCGGCGCGGGGGCAGGCCATCCGGCAGGGGCGTGACGGCGGCGCGGGGAACCGCGAACAGGCTCTGGTGGGGGTGCAGGCAGAACGCCGCGCGCCCCAGCAGATCGGAGGGACCGTGCTCGACGACGCCGACCGCCTGATAGCCGTACTTGACCGGGAAGGGGAAATCCCCCGCCTGGAAGGGGCAGCGCATGCGCGCCCGCTCGCTGTCGGGCACGCGGCCCTCGAACACCAGCCGCTCGGTGCCGCGGCTGATGCCGCTCCAGAGCATGCGCATCACCAGCTCGTCCGCCCCGGGACGGACATCTTCCCGCCGCAGCGCCGCCTCGCGCCGCCCCACCGTCCACAGCGCCAGCGCGTCCATTCGCCCCTCCGTTTCGCGTGACCCGAGAAAGGGCCCGTTCCATGACCGACGCAACCCCCGCCGCCATGCCCGTCATCGCCGCGCTGCCCGGCGCCGCGCGCGCGGACGGGATGACCCCCGCGGGGCTTCAGCCGCGGACCCTGCTCGCGCGCCGGCGGGCGCTGGTGCTGGCGCTGAACCTCGCCACCCTCGCGGGCCTCGGCTGGGGCGTGGCGCGGGTGTTCGGCGCGGGGGGATGGTCGGTCCCCGACATGGTGCTGGTCGCCTGCTTCTTCGTCGGCGCGCCCTGGACCGTCATGGGACTGTGGAACGCCGTCATCGGGCTCTGGGTGCTGCACGGCCGCCGCGGGCTTTCGGACGCCTGCCCGGTGCTGCATGACGGCGACGGGGCCGAGCCGGTGACGTCGCGCGTGGCGCTGACCCTGTTCGTGCGCAACGAACCGCCCGAGCGCGCCTATCGCCGCCTCGCCGCGATGCGCGCCGAACTCGACGCGACCGGCCAGGGCGGGGCCTTCGACCTGTTCATCCTGTCCGACAGCAGCGACGACGCGACGGCCGCCGAGGAGGAGCGGCTGTTCGCCGAGATGCGCGACGCCTTCGGTCCCCGGACAACCTATCGCCGCCGGGCGCAGAACGAGGCGTTCAAGGCCGGCAACGTGCGCGACTTCCTGCGCCGCTGGGGCGCGGGCTACGACTTCTACGTGCCGCTCGACATGGACAGCCTGATGTCGGCCCAGGCGCTGCTGCGCATGGTGCGGATCATGCAGAAGCATCCGCGACTGGGGATCCTGCAGGCGCTGTGCCTCGGCGCGCCGTCCGACAGCCTGTTCGCGCGCGTGTTCCAGTTCGGCATGCGCCACGCGATGCGCAGCTACACCGCCGGCGCGACCTGGTGGCATGGCGACGCCTGCGGCTACTGGGGCCACAACGCGGTGATCCGCACCGCCCCGTTCAAGGCCCGCTGCCGCCTGCCGGTGATCCCGGGCACCCCCCCGCTGGGCGGGCACATCCTCAGCCACGACCAGATCGAGGCGGCGCTGATGCGGCGCGCGGGCTACGAGTGCCGCATCCTGCCCGTCGAGATCGAGAGCTACGAGGACAACCCGCCCACCCTGTTCGACTTCATCAAGCGCGACCATCGCTGGTGCAACGGCAACATGCAGTACACGCGGCTGCTCGGCCTGCCCGGGCTGGCGCCGATGAGCCGCTTCCAGATCGTCGCCGCCATCGCGATGTACCTCAGCGGCCCGGCCTGGATGCTGATGATCGCGGCGGGCGCGCTGAAGGTGTTCTTCCCCGAGGAAGGGGGCATCTCCTTCGCCTTCGGAGTGGCGATGTTCTTCATCATGTTCTCGGTGTCGCTGGCCCCCAAGATCGCCGGCTGGATCGACGTGGCGCTGACGCCGGGGGGCATGGCGCGCTATGGCGGCGCGCCGCGCTTCGCGGCCGGGGCGCTGGCCGAGACGGTGTTCTCGATGCTGCTGGCCCCCGCGGTCGCCTTCGCGGTGACCTGGTTCATGGCCGGGCTGCTGTTCGGGCGCCGCGTGTCCTGGTCGGGCCAGCAGCGCGACCTGACGCGGGTCAGCTGGGCGCAGGGCTCGCGGGCGATGTGGCCGCAGACCCTGCTGGGCGCCGCTGTCGCGGGCCTGCTCTGGGCCTACGCGCCCGGGGCGCTGCCATGGGCCGCGCCGCTGATCGCCGGCCTGGGGCTGGCGATCCCCTTCACGGTGCTGACCGCCTCGCCCGCGCTGGGGCGGCTCGCGGCCCGCGCGCGGCTGTGCGCCACGCCCGAGGAGCTGGCGGCGCCTTCGATCCTTGCGGCCGTCGCCAATCCCACCCCGCCGCAGCCGCCGCGCCTGCGCGCGGCCTGACGGCGTCGCCGACGGCGGCCCGTCACTCCGCCGCGTCGGCGTAGGCGCGCGGCGGATAGGCCGGCCGCAGCCCGGCATCCTCGGGAATGTCCCACAGGATCTCGGGGGCCGGCCTGCGCCGGGCCTCGGCGCGCAGCCGCCCCTCGGCGGCGCGGGACGCGCCCAGGCGCGCGGCGATCGCGTCAAGCCCGATGCCCCACCAGACCCGCAGCGCCAGCGCCGCGGGCGTGCCGATCAGCGTCAGCACGGTCGCCACGCCCAGCCCGAACACCACCGCGGTCGCGAGCTGGGTCCACCACACGGCGGCCGGCGCGCCGAACTGCACGACAGCCGCGTAGAACCCCCCCCAGGACGCCGCCGAGAACAGCCCCGCCTCGGCCACCCCCGCCAGCGCCGCGGGGATGCCCCCGAGGTCGATGCTGGCCGCGACCATCATCGGCGCAAGGCCCGCCATGGTGGTGATGGTGGTCAGCAGCACCGGGCGCAGGCGCTGTTCGGCGGTGCGCCGGATGGCCTCGAGCGGCGGCATGGTGGCCGAGAACTCGCGGAAGGTGTCGATCAGCACGATGTTGTTGTTGACGACGATCCCCGCCAGCGCCAGCACGCCCGTCCCGGTCATGATGATCGAGAAGGTCTGGTCCATCGCCAGCATGCCGATCATCACCCCGGTGAAGGACAGCACCACCGCCGACAGCACCAGCACGGAATTGTAGAGGCTGTTGAACTGCGCCAGCAGGATCGCGAAGATCAGGCCCATGGCGGCGATCATCGCCTTCATCAGGAAGGCGGCGCTTTCGTCCTGCTCCTCCTGGTCGCCCGCGAAGGTCAGGCGCACGCCCTCGGGCGGGTCCTCGGCCAGCCGGCGCGCGATCTCGGCGATGCGCTCGTTCACGTTCACGCCCGGGGCGACGTCGGCGCGCACGCTCAGGGTGCGCACGCCGTCGAAGCGGGCGATCTCGGCCAGCGCCGGCGCGGCCGAGACGGTCAGGAAATTCGCGAGCGGCACAAGGCCCTCGCGGGTGCGCATCTTCATGCCCTCGAGCGTGGCCAGCGTGCGGCGGTCCTCGGGAAAGCGCACGCGGATGTCGATCTCGTCCTCGGCGTCGTCGGGGCGGATGGTGTCGAGCAGCGCGCCGCGCGTCACCAGCTGCACCAGCACCCCGAGCGTCTGGATGTCGGCGCCGAAGCGGCCGGCGGCCTCGCGGTCCACCGCCACCTCCCACTGGATGCCGGGCAGCGGGCGGGTGTCGTCGATGTCGGCCAGCCCCTCGACGCCCTCGAACAGCGCGCGCACCCGCGCGGTCGCGGCCTGCAGCGCGTCCCAGTCCTGGCCCTCGAGGCGCAGCTGGATCGGCTTGCCCTGCTGCGGCCCGTCCTCCTGCCGCGCGATCTCGGCGATGACGCCGGGCACGTCGGCGACGCGCGCCGCGACCTCGGCCAGCACCGCCTTGCCCGGCGGGCGCGCGCCCCAGGGGGCGAGCTCGATCTGGATCTGGCCGATGGCGTCCTTCGGCCCGTCGCCGCCCTGCTTCTGCAGCCCGCCGTCGCCGGCGAAGGCGAAGACGCTGGCCACGCCCTCGACGTCCAGCAGCCGCCGCTCGACCGCGCCCACCAGCGCGTCCTTCTCGGGCAGCGACAGGTTGCCCCGGGCGCGGACATAGACGATGGCGCGCTCGGGTTCGGTCTCGACGAAGAACTCCACGCCCCTGGAATGCGCCGAGAACTGCCCCGCCACGACGACCATGAAGCCGACGATCGCGGCGATCGCCAGCACTGGGCCGACCGGGTTCATCACCACCAGCCCGATCAGCCGCCCGAACGGCGACCGCCCCGGCGCCCGCCGGACCGGCACCGGCCGCCGCCGGCCCAGCCCCAGCGGCCGCAGCAGGCGGCCCAGCGCCACGCCGCCCCGGCCGATCACCGCGCCGATCACCGGCAGGTAGATCAGCGCCACCACCAGCGAGGCCGACAGCACGAAGATCAGCGTCACAGGCAGCTGGCCCATGAACTGCCCCGGCATGCCCGGCCACAGCAGCATCGGCAGGAAGGCGCAGAGCGTGGTGGCGGTCGAACTGGTGATCGGCCAGAACATGCGCCGCGCGGCCTCCGCGTAGGCCTCGCCCGGTTCCGCGCCCTCCGACAGCAGGCGGTCGGCGTATTCGGTGACGACGATGCCGGCATCGACCAGCATGCCGACGGCGAGGATCATCCCGAACATCACCATGTTGTTCACGCTCATGCCGAACAGCGCCAGCAGCGCGAAGGCGAGCAGGAAGGTCGCGGGGATGGTCAGGCCCACCAGCAGCGAGGACCGCGCCCCCAGCGTCAGCACCACCGCCGCCACCACCAGCGTCACCGCCAGCGCCACCGAGCCCTCGAGCTGGGCGACCATCCCCTCGACCTGCAGGCTCTCGTCCATCGAGAAATCCACCCGCACGCCGTCGCGCAGCGGCGCGGGCCAGGCCGCGCGCACGGCCTCGACCCGCGCCTTCACCTGCGCCACCGTGTCGATGATGTTCTCGCCGGTGCGCTTCTTCACCTGCAGCGCGACCGTCGGCTCGCCGTTGAACCGGGCGGTGGTCTCGGCGTCCTCGAAGGTGCGGCGGATCGTGGCGATGTCCGAGATGGTCACCACCCGGTCGCCCGACACCTTGATCGGCGTGCGGTAGATGTCGGCCTCGGTCTGGAAATTGCCCGGCAGCCGCACCGAGAACCGCCCCGCCCCGCTGTCGAGCGCCCCGGCCGCCACCAGCGCGTTGTTCGACGCGACCACGGCCAGCAGGTCCTGCGCCGTGACCTCGTAGGCCTCGAGCAGCAGCGGATCGACGATGACCTCGACAAGCTCCTCGCGATAGCCCGCCAGCCCGACCTCGAGCACCGGGGTCAGGGTCTCGAGCTCGCGCTGCAGCGCCTTCGCCAGCCGCGCCAGCGTGCGCTCGGGCACGTCGCCCGACAGGCTGACGACGATGACGGGGAACTCCGACAGGTTGATCTCGGTGATCTTCGGTTCCTGCGCGTCGTCGGGGAACTCGGCCTTGGCCTCGTCGACCAGCGCGCGCACGTCGGCCAGCGTCTTGGTCTTGTCCCAGCCGAAATCGAACTTCAGCACGATGCCCGCATGGTTCTCGGCGGCGACCGCGGTCATCTCGTCGAGGCCTTCGAGGCCGCGCAGCTTGGATTCCAGCGGCTTGACCAGCAGCCGCTCCGCATCGCCGGCCGAGACGCCGGGCAGCGGCACCGAGACGTAGAGCACCGGCACGTCGATGTTGGGGCTGCCCTCCTTCGGCAGGCCGACATAGGCCGCCACGCCGCCGAGCACCGACAGCAGCACGAGGGCGAGGATCATCCGCCCGCGCGACACGGCCCAGTCGATGACGCCGCTCACGGGTTGGCCCCCGACGCGCCGGCCGCAAGGCCGGGCGGCATCCCCGCCGCCTCCTCGGGCGACGCGACGCGCACGGCCATGCCCTCGCCCACGAATTCCTGCCCCACCACGATCAGGTCGGCGGGATCGGGCAGGCCCGAGACCCAGACGCCGCCGGCCTCCTCGCCCAGGATGGCGACGGGGGCGAAGCGCGCGGCGCCGTCGGCCACCAGCCGCACCCCCAGCCGCCCGCCGTCGTCGAGCGTCAGGGCCGAGCGCGGGATGCGGTGTCCCGGGACGGGCGCGAGGTCCACCATGATCTCGGCGGACATGCCGTCGCGGATCGACAGGTCCGGATTGGGCGCCGCCACCTCGACGCGGTAGGTCCGCGTGGCCTGGTCCGCGGCGCGCGAGACGAAGCGCACGACCCCCTCGACCGCGCGCCCGGTCACCAGCGTCGCGCTGGCCGGCGCGCCCTCGGTCAGGCGGTCCACGTCGCGCTCGGCCGCGAAGGCGGTCAGCAGGATCGGGTCGAGCGCGATGAGCGTCGCGCAGACATCGCCCGGGCGCAGGAACGCCCCCAGCTCGGCGGTGTCGGTCTCGAGCACGCCGGCGAAGGGCGCGGCGATGGTCAGGCGCGCGATGTCGATGCGGGCGCGGTCGACCATGGCGCGCGCGGTCTCCAGCCGCGCGGCGCGGGCCAGCGCGTCGGTCTCGGCGGTGAAGCCGCGCCGGGCGAGCGCCTGCCCCGCCTCGTGATCGGCCTGCGCCTGCAGCAGCATCGCCTCGGCCTCGGCCAGCGCCGCCGGGCGCTCGCCGGGGTCGAGCACGCACAGCGGCGCGCCGGCCGCGACCACGGCCCCCTTGCGGATCGGCGGCGCGGCGACCAGCCCCGCCGTCTGCGCCGAGACCTCGACGCGGCGGTCGGCCTCGGTGCGCCCGCGCAGCACCAGCCGCGGCGCGAAGGGCGCGGCCTCCACGCGCTGCGCCACCACCGCGACGGGCGCGCGCCCTCCGGGGTCCTGCGCCGCGGCGGCGAAGGCTGGCGTCGCAAGGACGATCTGCAGGGCGATGAGCGCGGCGCGGCGCATGGACGGCACTCCCAGCGGCGCGGCGGCCGCATGCTAGAGCCTCTTACATCGGCCCGATCCCGCGCCGCGGCAAGTCTCGAACGGTCGAATTGACAGCACCGGCGTGCTATGCGCGCGTCCGGCAACGGTCCGGGCCGCGGCCGCGCGCGCCGCGCGGGCGCCGGGCGAAGGGGGGCGATCATGTCGACTCGGAGCACGATCTCGAAGAAATCGGCGCTGGCCGAGGCCGAGGGGCCCGACGGCGCCGCGCCGCGGCGGCGCAAGATGACCGTGCCGGCCTTCACCGCCCGCAAGGGGGGCGAGCCGCTGGTCTGCCTGACCGCCTACACCGCGCATGTGGCGCGGATCTGCGACCGCCATGTCGACCTGCTGCTGGTCGGCGATTCGCTGGGCATGGTGATCCACGGCATGCCCAACACGCTGGGCGTGACGCTCGAGCACATGATCATGCACGGCCAGGCCGTGGTGCGCGGGGCCGAGCGGGCGCTGGTGGTCGTGGACATGCCCTTCGGCAGCTTCGAGGAGAGCCCCGAGGCCGCCTTCCGCAACGCCAGCCGCGTGGTGAAGGAGACCGGCTGCACCGCGGTCAAGCTCGAGGGCGGGGTCGAGATGGCCCCGACCATCCGCTATCTCGCGCGCCGCGGCATCCCGGTCATGGCGCATGTCGGGCTGATGCCGCAGGCGATGAACACCGCCGGCGGCTTCAAGGCCGTGCGCGACGAGG
>DAIPIU010000057.1:0-17154 GCA_036770645.1 Rubrimonas sp.
GCCGCCATGACCAGCCGCCTCCGCGCCGCCCTGTCCGACGCCGAAAATCTGCCCCCGGCGGACCGGGAGCGGCTCGCCGATCTCATCGAGGACACCGTGGCCGCCTGGGCCGACCCCGCGCCCTTCACGGCGCGGGAGATGGCCCATCTGCGGGAACTGGACGCCGAACCCTTCACGCCCGCCGACCAGGGCGACGTCGCGGCCTTCTTCGCCGCGCATGGGCGCCGTTAACGTATCGGCGCGGGCGCTCGCCCGCCTGCGCGCCATCCAAGCCCACATCGCCCCGCACGACCCGGACGCCGCCGCCAACGTGATCGGCGAGATCGAACGCGCCTGCGGCCTGATCGCGTCCCAGCCCCGCATGGGCCGAGCGATCCCCGGCACGTCCCTGCGCTTCCCGTCACCCGGCGCTACGGCTACCGCGTGATCTGCCGCATCGCAGCGGACGGCATCGAGTTGCGCGATGTCCTGCACCCGCGCCGGAACTGGCCGAAGGCGCCCTGAAACCCGCCCCCGGCCTCGCCATCCCGCCCGTCGCGGCATGGCGCCTGTCTCAACGGACCGGACCCGGCCGCCGGAACCCGGCCCCGTTCACGGAAAGTTTGCCAACAAAAAACCAATGATATCAAAGGTCCCCACCTCGGACACCCGCAGGGCACCCGTCTCCGGCCGGGCCCCGCGGCCCGGGGAGGGGGCTTCCGCCGCCCTCAGCCCGCCTGCGCGGCCCCCGCCAGCGCCGCCTCGGCCCCGCGCCGGGCCAGCGGGTCGAGGCCCGCCCCCCCGCGCGCCATCAGCGCGGCGAGGTCGCGCCGCATCCGAGGCTCCCAGAACGCGCCCACATGCCGGGCGACGCCCGCCACCGCCTCCGCCTCCGGGTAGGGGGCGAAATAGGCGGCGATCTGGTTCATCATCCGCGCCAGCTCCGCGTCGCGCTCATGCGCGCGATCCGGCCCGCTCATCGCCCGCCCTCCGCCTCGGGGTCGAACAGCATCGCGCCCTCCACGCACAGCACCGCGACCCCGATCCCGGCCGCCCCCGCCACCCGCAGCGCCAGCGCGCTGGGGGCCGACGCCGCGGCGATCCAGGGCGCGCCGATAGCGGCGGCCTTCTGCGCCATCTCGACCGACACGCGCGAGGACAGCAGCAGGAACCCCGCCCCCCCGCCGGCGCCCGCGCGGGCCAGCGCCCCCGCCAGCTTGTCCAGCGCGTTGTGCCGCCCGATGTCCTCGCGCAGCGCGAGGATCGCGCCCGCCCCGTCGCACAGCGCCGCCGCATGGGTGGATCGGTTGGCCCGCTTCATCGCCTGCGCCGCCGGCAGCGCCGCGAAGGCGGCGCGCAGCGCGGCCAGCGGCGGCGGCGGCCCGCGGCGCACCGGCCGGGGCCGGGCCAGCGCCGCCTCGATGGTCGCCGCCCCGCAGATCCCGCAGGCGGACCGCCCCGGCAGCCGCCGCCGCCGCGCCGCCGCGGCCTCGGCGCGGTCCTCCGCGACAATCAGGTTCACCGCCACCCCGTCGCCCGCATCGGCGATGCGCAGCCCCGCGATCTCGTCCGCCGAACCCACCAGCCCCTCGGTCAGCGCGAAGCCCACCGCGAAATCCTCGAGGTCGGCGGGCGTCGCCATCATCACCGAGAACCCCTCGCCGTTCAGCAGGATGGCGATGGGCGTCTCCTCCGGCGCGCGCCAGACCGCCGCGCGCTGGCCCGCATCGGTCACCATGCGCCCGAACACCGCCGGGGATGCGTCGCGGGCGGCGGGGTCGAGCCGGCGGATCTCCATCGCCCCTACTCCGCCGCCGTCACTGCTGGCGCGACGCGGAAATTGGCGACCTCCAGCCGCTTGCGCGTCTCCTGCCAGCGCGAGGGCTGGTTCGACCGCACCACCTGCACCGCCGTGACCTTGTATTCCGGGCAGTTGGTCGCCCAGTCGGAATGCTCGGTGGTGATGACGTTCGCCCCGGTCAGCGGGTGGTGGAAGGTCGTGTAGACCACCCCCTGCGGCACGCGGTCCGACAGGGTGGCGCGCAGCGTCGTCGCCCCGATGCGCGAGCCGACCGACACCATGTCGCCCTCGGCCACGCCGCGCTCCTCCGCGTCGTGGGGGTGGATCTCCAGCACGTCCTCCTCGTGCCACAGCACGTTGTCGGTGCGGCGGGTCTGCTGCCCGACGTTGTACTGGCTGAGGATGCGCCCGGTGGTCAGGATCAGCGGGTGATAGCGGCTGGTGCGCTCGGGGCTGGCGACGAATTCCGTCAGCATGAAGCGGCCCTTGCCGCGCGCGAAGCCGTCGACATGCATGATCGGCGCGCCGTCCGGGTGGGCCGCGTTCACCGGCCACTGCAGCGATCCGCCGGCGTCCAGCCGCGCATGGCTGACGCCCGCGAAGGCGGGGGTCAGGCGGGCGATCTCGTCCATGATCTCGGCCGCCGAGGCGTAGTCCATGGGATAGCCCATGGCGGTCGACAGGCGGCACACCGCCTGCCACTCCGACAGGCCCGACGCCTCGGCCATCACCGGGCGCACGCGGTTGATGCGCCGCTCGGCGTTGGTGAAGGTGCCGTCCTTCTCGAGGAACGAGGTGCCGGGCAGGAACACATGGGCGAAGGCCGCGGTCTCGTTCAGGAACAGGTCCTGCACCACGACGCAGTCCATCGCCTCGAGCGCCGCGGTGACATGGGCGGTGTTCGGATCGGACTGGGCGATGTCCTCGCCCTGCACGAACAGGCCGCGGAACTCGCCGTCCAGCGCGGCGGCGAACATGTTGGGGATGCGCAGCCCCGGCTCCGGGTCGATCGGCACGCCCCAGTCGCCCTCGAACAGCGCGCGCGCGGTGCCGTCCGAGACATGGCGATAGCCCGACAGCTCGTGCGGGAAGCTGCCCATGTCGCAGGCGCCCTGCACGTTGTTCTGGCCGCGCAGCGGGTTCACGCCCACCCCCGGCCGCCCGATGTTGCCGGTGGCCATGGCCAGGTTGGCCATGGCCATCACCATGGTCGAGCCCTGCGAATGCTCGGTGACGCCGAGGCCGTAGTAGATCGCCGCCTCGCCCCCCGTCGCATAGAGGCGCGCGGCGGCGCGGATGGTCGCCGCATCGGCGCCGATCAGCGGGGCCAGCGCCTCGGGCGCGTGGCGGGGTTCCGCGATGAAGGCGCGCCAGCGGGCGAATTCGGCCGCGTCGCAGCGTTCGGCGACGAAGGCCTCGTCCACCAGCCCCTCGGTCACGATGACATGCGCGATGGCGTTCATGGCCGCGACGTTCGAGCCCGGACGCAGCTGGATGTGATGCGCCGCCTCGACATGCGGGCTGCGGACCAGGTCGATGCGGCGGGGGTCGAGCACGATCAGCCTCGCCCCCGCCCGCAGCCGCCTCTTCATGCGGCTTGCGAAGACCGGATGCGCGTCGGTCGGGTTGGCCCCGATCAGCAGGATCACGTCGGCCTGCTCGACCGACTTGAAGTCCTGCGTGCCGGCTGAGGCCCCGAAGGTCTGCTTCAGCCCGTAGCCGGTGGGCGAATGGCACACGCGCGCGCAGGTGTCGACGTTGTTGGTGCGGAAGGCGGCGCGGACCATCTTCTGGACCACGAACACCTCCTCGTTGGTGCAGCGCGAGGAGGTGATGCCGCCGATGCTGTCCTTGCCGTGCGCGGCCTGGATCGCCTTGAACCGGTCGGCGGCGAAGGCGATGGCCTCGTCCCACGACACCTTCCGCCACGGATCGGTGATCCTCTCGCGGATCATCGGCGCTGTCTGGCGGTCGCGATGGGTGGCGTAGCCCCAGGCGAAGCGGCCCTTGACGCAGGAATGGCCCTCGTTCGCCCCGCCCGATTTCGACGGCACCATGCGCACCACGCGGTCGCCCTGCAGTTCGGCGCGGAACGAACAGCCGACGCCGCAATAGGCGCAGGTGGTCTCGACCGCGCGGGTCGGCACGCCCTGCGCGACCACGGATTTCTCGACCAGCGTGGCGGTCGGGCAGGCCTGCACGCAGGCCCCGCAGGACACGCAGTCCGACCCGAAGAAATCGTCCGACAGGATGCCCGCCGACACCCGGCTGTCGAAGCCCCGCCCCTCGATGGTCAGGGCGAAGGTGCCCTGCACCTCCTCGCAGGCCCGCACGCAGCGCGAGCAGACGATGCATTTCGACGGGTCGTACTGGAAATACGGGTTCGAGACGTCGACCGGGGCCTTCGCCTCGGGCGCAAAATGGTTCTCGCCCCTGAAGCCGTAGCGCACCTCGCGCAGGCCGACCGCGCCGGCCATGTCCTGCAGTTCGCAGTCGCCGTTGGTCGGGCAGGTCAGGCAGTCGAGCGGGTGGTCGGAGATGTAGAGCTCCATCACCCCCCGCCGCAGCTTCTCCAGCCGCTGGGTCTGGGTGCGGACCTGCATCCCCTCGCGAACCGGGGTGGTGCAGGAGGCGGGCGTGCCCTTCACGCCCTCGATCTCGACCAGGCACATGCGGCAGGAGCCCCAGGCCTCGAGCATGTCGGTCGCGCAGAGCTTCGGGATCGGGACCTGCGCCATCGAGGCCGCGCGCATGATCGAGGTGCCCTCGGGCACCGTGATCCGCTGCCCGTCGATGAACAGGGTGACGGGGGCGCCCTCGCGGGCCGGGGTGCCGTGGTCGGGCTCGGGGGTCATGGCGTCCTCATTCCGCGGCCAATTGGGCGGCGCGGTCGAAATCCTCGGGAAAAAGGCGCAGGGCCGACAGCACGGGCATGGGCGTCAGCCCGCCCATGGCGCAGAGCGACCCGTCGCGCATCAGCTCGCAAAGGTCCTCGACCAGCGCGACATTCGCGGCGACATCCTCGCCGCGCAGGATCTTCTCCACCGTCTCGCGCCCGCGCACGGCGCCGACGCGGCAGGGGGTGCATTTGCCGCAGCTTTCGACCGCGCAGAACTCGAAGGCGAAGCGGGCGAGAGCCCCCATGTCGGCCGTGTCGTCGAAGGCCACGATGCCGCCATGGCCGAGCATCGCGCCCGCCGCGGCCAGGGTCTCGTAATCCATCGGCAGGTCGAGCATGCCCGCATCGACATAGGCCCCCAGCGGCCCGCCGAGCTGCGCCGCCTTGAAGGGCCGCCCCGTGGCCGTGCCGCCGCCATAGCCCTCGACCAGCTCGCGCAGCGTGACGCCGAAGGCCTTCTCCACCAGACCGCCGCGCCGGATGTTGCCGGCGAGCTGGAAAGGCTGCGTCCCGCGCGACCGTCCCATGCCGTAGTCGCGGTAATGGGCCGCGCCCTGCGCCATGATCGCCGGCACGGCGGCGAGCGTCAGCACGTTGTTGACCAGAGTCGGCCTCTCGAACAGGCCCGCGACGGCCGGGATCGGCGGCTTGGCCCGCACCGTGCCGCGCCTGCCCTCGATGCTGTTCAGCATCGAGGACTCCTCGCCGCAGATGTAGGCCCCGGCCCCGCGCCGCACCCGCAGCCGGAAGGCGCGCCCCGATCCGGCGATGTCGGGCCCGATCCAGCCCTCGCGTTCGAGGATCGCGATGGCCGCGTTCATCGTCGCGATGGCGTGCGGGTATTCGCTGCGGATGTAGACGAAGCCCTCGGTCGCGCCGGTGGCGAGGCCCGCGACGATCATGCCCTCGATCAGCATGAACGGGTCGCCCTCCATCACCATGCGGTCGGCGAAGGTGCCGCTGTCGCCCTCGTCGGCGTTGCAGCAGACGTATTTCGGACCCTCGGGCTGTTCGAGCACGGTGCGCCACTTGATCCCGGCCGGGAAACCGGCACCGCCGCGGCCGCGCAGGCCGCTGTCGAGCACCTCGGCGCAGATCGCCTCGGGCGTCATCGCCAGCGCCCGCCGCAGCCCGGCGAAACCGCCATGCGCCGCGTAGTCCGCCGGATCCAGCGGGTCGGTCACGCCCATGCGGGCGAAGGTCAGGCGCTCCTGGCTCGCGAGCCACGGCATCTCGGCGGTGAGGCCGTGCCCCAGCGGATGCTCGCGTCCCGCCGCCAGCGCCGCGATCAGGCCGTCGGCGTCCTGCGGCCCGACGGGGCCGTAGGCGCGGCGGCCATGCCCGGCCTCGGCCTCGACCAGTGGCTCCAGCCAGACCATGCCGCGCGAGCCGTTGCGCACCAGCCGGACTACGACGCCCTGCCGCGCCGCGGCGGCCAGCAGCGCCTCGGCCGTCTCGTCCGCGCCCACCGACAGGGCGGCGCTGTCGCGGGGCACCCAGAGCGTGATCATGCCGACGCCCCCCGCGCCGCCGCGGCCGCCCGCGCGATCCGCCCCGGGTCCGCGCGGCCCACCGGGCGGCCGTCCACCAGCGCCGCCGGGGCCAGCGCGCAATTGCCGAGGCAATAGACCGGCTCGACCGTCAGGCCCTCCGGCGCGCCGTCGCGCAGCGCGGCCTCGAGCGCCTCCGCCCCCATGCTGCGGCAGGCCTCGGCGCGGCACAGCTTGACCACGAGGCCGGCTGGGGGTTCGCGGCGGAAGTCGTGGTAGAAGCTAACGACGCCGTGAACCTCGGCCTTCGAAAGGTTCAGCGCGCGCGCCAGCGCGGGCAGCGCCGCCTCGGGGATCCAGCCCAGCCGGTCCTGCAAGTCGTGGAGGATCTCGATCAGCGCGGCCGGATCGTCGCCGTGGACCGCGGACACGGCCGATGCCGCGGCCGCCGGGTCGGTGTCGTCGCGCATGCCGCGTTCCCCCCGAGGGACGGCCCACGCCAGCAGGGCCTTGTTCTTGGAGGCGAGACTGTCAGTCGCGCCTCAGGCGCGCAAATCGGAACCGTCTATCCGGCTATCGGCCGCGCCTATGGGTCCCCACGCCTCGGGACCGGGGAAATCGCGCGCGACGGCCAGCAGCGCCTCGGTCAGGGCCGGCTGGGGCTCGCGGTCGGGGACCAGCAGGCCCACGACATGCTCGACCACGGGACGCGCCAGCGGCACGGCGGCCACGCCGCCCTCGGGGCCGAACAGCGTCGCGAAGCCCTCCGGCAGCACGCAGGCCAGCACGCCCGCGCGCAGATGCGACGCCAGCGCGAGGACCGAGTTGCTCTCGACGGTCGGTTGCGGAACATGCCCGCTCTCGGCGAAGGCCGCGTCGATGATGCGCCGGTTCTGCATGTCGGGCGTCAGCGCGCACAGCGGATGCGCCCCGGCCTCGAGCCACGTCACGGACTCGCGCCCGGCCAGCGCATGGCCGGGGCCGAGGAAAAGGCGATAGCGCTCGCGGTAAAGCGGCAAAGTCAAGCCGTGCTCGACGGGCTCGCCGTCGAGGTAGGTCACGCCCGCGTCGATCGAGAACTCCTCGACCTCGCGCGCGATCTGGCGGCTCGACCGCGACAGGTAGGTGAAGCCGACCCGCGGAAAGCGCGCCCGCATGCGCGCGGTCAGCACCGGGGCGCAGGGAAGGGCGGAGGGGATGATGCCGACGGTCATCCGACCCTCGGGCTCGCCCGCCTGGGCCGCGAGGTCGGCGCGCATGCCGTCGCAGTCCTCGACGATGCGCTGGGCCCAGCGCAGCACCCGCTCGCCTTCGGGCGTCAGCCCCGCGTAGCGCTGGCCGCGCAGCACGATGGCCACGCCCAGCTCGTCCTCGAGCTGCCGGATTCGGCCCGACAGCGTCGGCTGGGTGATGCAGCAGGCCTCGGCTGCGCGGGTGAAGTGCCGCTCCCGCGCAAGCGCGATCAGATAGCGCAGCTGACGGATGTCCATGGCCGGTCCCCCCGGCGCGGAACCATGCGCGCAGACGCGCGCAGGGTAAACCCGTCCGCCGCGCCGCCGGGCCTCAGGGGCCGGCGGCGTCGAGGAAGGCCGCGACCTCGGCGGCATAGCGGCGGGCACGCGCGCCGATGGCCGGCCCGGTGGCGGCGCCATAGCGCCGGGCGAACAGCTGCACGTCGTTGTTGACGATGCGGCGCGCCCCGTCGAAGTCGAAGGCGTCGCCCGCGCTATAGGCCCCGAGCACCCATTTCGGCGCGCAGAACCCAAGCGCGCCCATGCCCGCGGCGATGACCTGCGCCGCCACGTCGGGCCGCGCGGCGAGTTCCGGCTCGCCCTCGAGGTCGAGGCCCAGCGCCCTGCCGAAGCGGCGGTAGTTCCAGCGGAATGTCAGCTGGACATAGCCGCGGCCGAGATATCGCCGCCCGTCGCCCTGCCGCTCGTTGGCTCCGTTCGCCTCGTAGCGCAGCTGGGCCGGGGTGTCGCGCCAGATCTCGGTCATGTGGCGGCCGAAGCCCGTCTCGTGCTCGGCGGTGGCCAGCACATAGGCCAGATGCGCGGCGTCCGCGATCCCGCGCCCCAGGCAGGCCTCGACCAGCCGTGGCGTCGCCTCGCGGGCGTGCGCGCCTGCGCCCGACAGCGTCGCGATCCGCTCTGCCAGCCGGTCCAGCGCCGGGGCGGCGGCGGCGGCGGCCGGAGCGGCGGGCGCGGGTTTCGGCGCATCGGGCAGGAACACCTGCATCCCCGCCGCCAGCCGCGCCGGATCGACGGGCTGGAAGCCCGCGCCGCTGCGCACCCGCAGCTCGGCCCAGCGCGCGCCCGCGCCCAGTTCGCGCGCGGCGATCGACCAGGCGGTGTCGCCGCGCATCACCGTCACGGCGCGCAGCGCCTCTCCCGCGTCGGCCGTGCGCTCGCCCGCGATGCGCCCCGTAAGCCGCAGCGCCGCGCCGTCCTCTTCCAGAGACATCCCGAGGTCGAGCTGCTCGGCCAAATCCTCGACGCGCAGCCACCCGGTCTCGGGCGCGTCCGCGCGCGACGGGTCCTCCGGGGCTGCCGCCCAGCCGGGGGCCGCCATCGCCCCGCCGATGCGCAGGGTCATGCGTCCCGCCTCGGGCGGATCGCGCGAGACCGGCTCGCCCAGCAGCGCCTCGACGTCGTCGGCACGGATCCACGCCGCGCATTCGAACAGCGCGCCCTGCGCGGCCCTGCCCTCCATCCGCAGCGCGACCGGCTGGCCCGGGGGCTCGGCCGCGGTTGCCGGGCGCATGTGCCCGGCCACGGCGGCGCGGAACAGGGCCCCCACCTCGGCGGGCGTCGCCTCGGGCCGCCAGGGCAGGCGCAGCGGGTCCCACTTGCCCCTCTGGGGCGCGCCCAGCACCGCCTCGACCTCGCCATGGCCCAGAACGGTCTGCGGCGTGCAGTCGAGGCCGTAGCGCAGGCAGATCTGGGCCGCGAGCCGGCAGATCGCGTCGAACTGCGCCTCGGTGATCGGTGCGGTCCCGGGGTCGAACGGCCGCTCGCGCGCCCCGGCCATGCCGCACATCGCAAGGCCAACCGAGCCGGTGTTCAGGCCCTTCACATGCGCCGCGTAGCGCCCGGAGGCCGGGCGGTCGTTGGCGTCGATGGGGTTCGCGCCCCGCTTGATCGTCCCGTCGCGCTCCACCACGAAATGATAGTGGCGCAGGTCGAGGTCCGAGGCCCGGCCGCCGCCCCCGGTCCAGTGCAGGATGACCCGCCGCACCCGCGCCGGCGGCAGCGCCCCGGGCGCGACCGGGCCGTCCGGCATGGCGGGCCTCGGCGCCGGGGCGGGCGCGACGGCCCCGAGCGGTCCGGCGTCGAGCGCATCCCAGACGGCGGCATCGACCACGCCGGTCGCGGCAAGGCCGCGCGCGGCCTGGAAACGCTCGACAGCCGCGCGCGTGCCGGGGCCGAACAGCCCGTCCACCTTGTCCGCCCCAAGGAACCCGGCGCGCATCAGGCCCCGCTGGGCCTCGATGACCGCCTGGCCGCGCAGCATCGGCCGCACATAGGCCAGCGCCTCGCCTTGCCGCGCCGGGGCAAGGGGCCGGGCCGCGGCGCTCATGGGCAGCCCCGGCCCAGAGCCAGCGCCGCGGCGCGCCGCTCGACCGCGCCGGCCGCATCGCGCACGCCGCCGGGCAGGGGCGACGGGGCGGGCGGCGCGGCCAGCGCCGCGGCCGCCAGCCGCCGTGCCGCTGCGAGGTCGTCGCAGCCGTCGCCGACAGGCGTGAACGCCGCCCGCCACAGCGCCGCGTCGGCCCCGTAGTGGAACCCCTCCGCCCGGCCCGGCAGGGCCGCGGCCGCCGACCCGGCCAGCGCGTCGAGATCGGCGTTGGCCTGAGCCGCCGCGGCGCCCGACGCGCTTTCGCGCGCCAGCCGCGTCGCCTCGAGCTCGCGCGCGACGAGCGACGCGGCATCGGCCCCCGGCGACTGTCGGGCCGCGGCGAAGTGCTCGCGCGCGCACGCGGCGCGCGGCGCGGCCTCGGCGGCGCGGCCTTCCGCCATCGCGTCCTGCGCAAGCCTCAGGCAGGCGTCGGCCTTGATCGCGCGCAACTGCCCGCAGCCTTCGTCCGCCGGCGCGCAGTCCACCGCCCGGTCGGCGTTCGCCGCCGGATCGCCCGCGGCAGCCGCCCGTTTTGCCGAGTCGAGTTCGCGCACCGTTCCCGCGCAGCCCGCCGCCAGCGCCACGGCCAGCGCCGCTGCGATCCACAACCCGGTCCTCATCGCGGCGCCTCCTCCAGAACCTCGCGGGTGCGGGCCACCAGCTCCTCCGGCCCGGCCGCCGCCCCCGGCGTCCGCGCCGCCAGCGCGAGCACCGCCAGATCCTCCAGCGCGGCGGCCCCCTCCGGGTCGGCCCGGGCCGCGTCGATGGCGGCCAGAAGCTCCCGCCCGGACGCGGTCTCGGCGGCGGCCAGCGCGGCCACCGGCGTCTCGGCCGCCACGAGGTCGTCGAGCAGCGCCCGGCGGAATTCCGCCAGCGCCGCCGCGAAACCCGCCGCGTCGCCGCCGAAGCGCGGCCCGTGCAGCGCCGCCAGCGCGGCGTCGTCCTCGCCCAGCACGGCGCGGCCGAGGTCGTTGAGCGCCGCGAGGTTCCTCGCCTCGATCTCCGCCCTCATCGCCGCCTCGAAGGCCGGCGCACGGCGCAGGGCCTCGCGCACCGCCAGCGCATCCAGCGTGCCGACCGGGGCGAGATCGGGCGTGTAGGGGGCATCGAGCACCCGCGCCTTCCAGCGCCCGAACTCGCGCGCCCCAAGCTGCGCGGCCATCGTGACCACCGCCAGCGCAAGGCCCGCGGGGGTGGTCGCCGCCGCCGCCGCCTTCAGCGGCCCGGCCAGCGCCGACACCGCCCCCAGCACCGCCTGCCGCACGGGATCGACCTGCATCAGCGACCGCGCGGCCTCGGTCGCCAGCGCCGCGGCCTCGGGTCCCGCCCCCCGCGTCATGGCGGTGCGCGCGGCAAGCACGCCGCTCGCGACCGCATTCAGCGCCGGCAGCATCGCCCGGGCGCGGTCGTCGGGCAGGGCCGCCGCCACGGCCTGCGCCATCGCCACGGCCCGCTCGACGCCCGAGACCGGGCCGCCGCGGGCCGCCGCGCCGGCCGTCGCCGTGCCGCCGCCGGCAACGCCGCCGCCGATGGGCGCGCCGGTCACGGCGCGCGCCAGCTCCTCGATCAGCGACGACCGCGCGGCCGGGTCGCCCTCCGCCTCCATCCGCCGCACGATGTCCAGCGAGGCCGCCCCGCGCGCCGCCCGCTCCTGGGTGTCGCGGTCGCGCTGGGCGAGCTGGGCCTCGCGCTCGCGCAGCGCGGCCTCGACCGCGCGCTCGGGCTGGAACATGCTCTCCAGCGCGCCGACGAACCGCGACAGCGCCGTATAGACAAGCTGCGCCGCGAAACCGCCCAGCAGCGCCAGCACCGGCTTGCCGAACAGCTCGAGGTTGCCCACCGGCGCCGGCGCGGCCCCGTCTCCGGAGCCGACGCCGGCGAGCTCCGGGTCGCTGAGGATCTGCGCGAGGATCAGCCCCGAGATCAGTCCCAGCGCGATGCGGATCGCGTAGTTCGAGCCGAGCCGCGGGTCGTAGGTGCCCTCGACCACATGCTTGCGCGCATCGTAGAGCACCGCGAAGGTCGCGCCGAGACCGGCCAGCGCGAGGTAGAAGGCGGTCATCCAGAACACCGGGCGCGCCGCGTCCCCCGCGTCGCCGACCAGCGCGAACAGCGACGCCGCGATCCTGGCCGGCGTGACATGGCCGGTCGAGACCGTGACCAGCAGCAGCGCGAGGAACAGCGCCGCGGCCAGCAGCAGGCCGCGCATCGCCGCGATGGGCGCGAGCCTGTTCAGCAGCGGGTGCACCTGCGCGTCCCAGTTCATCATCTCGATGGCCCGCGGCAGGGCGGGGCGGATCGACGCCGACAGCGCGGCATGCAGCGACAGGAAGGCGTCCATGTCGATCTCGCGCCGCCGCAGGATGCCGACATCAAGCAGGTCCAGCCGCGACCGCGCCTCGGGCGGCAGCGCGACGCCGCGCGACGCCGCATAGGCGGTCATCGCCTCGCATTCGCGGAACAGCTGCGCGCGCAGGTCCACGCCGAGATCGGTGATGTCGAGGCGATAGAGCGCGCGGCAGGCGGAGTCGTCTCTCTGCGACAGCGGCATGGCAGCCCCTCCCAACAGAATCGCGGCAAATGCCTGCGTCACGATATCACGGCTTCGTCGATAGCAGCCTGTCCCCTAAAATTCGGTGCGTGTTGGCCGAAAAACCGACCGGCTCCGGCAGGCCCCGCCGCCGCCGGCGCGCCGGACGGCCCGTCGCCGATCGCGCGCCCGCCAAGCCGTCGCCGCGCGGACCGGAGGCCCGCCGCTCTCAGCCCCGTCTCACGAACCGCCCCGCGCTGTTGGCGCCGCGGCCGATGCTGCTAGACTGCCCCCAAGACGGGGCGAAGCCCCGCGCAGGGAGGACATCGCCATGAGAACGCGCGCCGCGCTCGCACGGGCGGCCGGCCAGCCGCTCGAGATCGCCGAGGTCAACCTCGAAGGCCCGAAAGCCGGCGAGGTGCTGGTCGAGATCCGGGCCACCGGCATCTGCCACACCGACGAGTTCACCCGTTCCGGCGCCGACCCCGAGGGGATCTTCCCCGCCATCCTCGGGCACGAGGGCGCGGGCGTGGTGCTCGAGGTGGGCGCGGGCGTGACCAGCGTTAAGCCGGGCGACCATGTCATCCCGCTCTACACGCCCGAATGCCGGTCCTGCCCGTCCTGCCTGTCGCGCAAGACCAACCTCTGCACCGCCATCCGCGCCACGCAGGGCCAGGGCCTGATGCCCGACGGCACCTCGCGCTTCACCACGCTCGATGGCGAGCCGATCTTCCACTACATGGGCTGCTCGACCTTCGCCAACCACACGGTCCTGCCCGAGATCGCGCTGGCCAAGGTCCGCGAGGACGCGCCCTTCGACAAGATCTGCTACATCGGCTGCGGCGTCACCACCGGCATCGGCGCGGTGATCCACACGGCCAAGGTCGAGATCGGGGCGACCGCCATCGTGTTCGGCCTCGGCGGCATCGGGCTGAACGTGATCCAGGGCCTGCGTCTGGCCGGCGCCGACATGATCATCGGCGTGGACATCAACGACGAGAAGAAAAGCTGGGGCGAGCGCTTCGGCATGACCCATTTCGTCAACCCGACCGAAGTCGAGGGCGACCTCGTCCCCTACCTCGTGAACATGACCAAGCGCGGGGCCGACCAGATCGGCGGCGCCGACTACACCTTCGACTGCACCGGCAATGTCCGCGTCATGCGCACGGCGCTCGAGGCCTGCCATCGCGGCTGGGGCCAGTCGATCATCATCGGCGTGGCGCCGGCGGGGGCAGAGATCAGCACCCGGCCGTTCCAGCTGGTGACCGGCCGCACATGGAAGGGCACGGCCTTCGGCGGCGCGCGCGGGCGCACCGACGTGCCGAGGATCGTGGACTGGTACATGGAGGGCAAGATCGAGATCGACCCCATGATCACCCACATCCTGCCGCTCGAGCAGATCAACCACGGCTTCGACCTCATGCACGAAGGCAAGTCGGTCCGCGCCGTCGTGACCTACTGAGCATGGAGGTTCTCGCCGAACACCGCTGCCATGGCGGCGTGCAGGGGGTGTATCGCCACGCTTCCGCCGCCACCGGCACGCCGATGACCTTCGGCCTTTTCCTGCCCCCCGGGGCGGGCCCGGCGCGGCGCGTGCCCTGCGTCTGGTATCTGTCCGGCCTGACCTGCACGCACGAGAACGCCATGGTGAAGGCCGGGGCGCAGGCCCATGCGGCGCGCCTGGGCCTCGCGCTCGTGTTCCCCGACACCTCGCCGCGCGGCGAGGGCGTGGCGGACGACGCGGCCTACGACCTCGGGCAGGGCGCGGGCTTCTACGTCGACGCGACCGAGGCCCCCTGGGCCCCGCATTTCCGCATGCGCAGCTATGTGGCGGAGGAGCTGCGGGCGCTGGTGGCGGCCGAGTTCCCTGTCGACCCCGACCGGCAGGGCGTGACGGGACATTCGATGGGCGGGCACGGGGCTCTGACGCTCGCGCTCGCCGCGCCCGACCGCTGGCGCAGCCTGTCGGCCTTCGCGCCCATCGCGCACCCGACCGCGAGCGACTGGGGGCGCAAGCAGCTGTCGGCCTATCTCGGCCCCGACGAGGGTGCCTGGGCGCGACACGACGCGACGCTTCTGCTGCGCGACCGCGGCTGGGCCGGCGAGCTGCTGGTCGACCAGGGCGCGTCCGACCAGTTCCTGCACCTGCTGCGACCCGAGGCGCTGGCGCTTGCGGTCGCCGAACGGCGCATCGGCGGGGCCTTCCGCTTCCAGCCGGGCCACGACCACAGCTACTTCTTCGTGACCTCGTTCATCGAGGACCATCTGCGGTTCCACGCCGAGCGGCTCTGACCCGGCGGCGGCGATGTTCGAGCTGCTGCTTTCCGCCTGCCTCGCAGCCGACCCGGGCGAATGCCGGACCGAGCGCATCCCCGCCGGCGCCGTGCGCGCCGCTTGCGCCCCGGTCTCGGCGGCGGCCATCGCCGCCCTGCCGCCGGGTTGGCAGGCGCAGGCCTGGCCCTGCGTGGCGGCCGGCGAGACGCCCGCCGTCGCGCTGACCGAGATCGCGCCGGGCGTGTGGGTCCACAAGGCCGCCCATGCCGAGACCGGACCCGGCAACGGCGGCGACATCGCCAATGTCGGGGTCGTGGCGGGACGGGACGCGGTCGCGGTCATCGATGCGGGCGGCGCGCCGGCCGTGGGCGCGGCGATCCTCGAGGCGGTCCGGGCCGTCACCGACCGCCCGGTGCGCTGGCTGGTGCTGACCCACATGCACCCCGATCATGTGCTGGGCGCGGCCCCCTTCGTCGCCGCCGGCGCGCGGGTGATCGGCCATGCCCGCCTGCCCGCGGCGCTGGCCAGCCGGGCCGAGACCTACGCCGCATCCCATGTCCGGGCGCTGGGGCCGCCGCCGCCCTCCATGCCGCCCGTGCACGAGACGGTCGAGGGCGTGCGCGACCTCGACCTCGGCGGCCGCATCCTGCGGCTCGCGGCGCAGGACGTCGCCCACACCGACAACGACCTCACCGCGCGCGACCTCGCCACCGACACGCTGTTCCTCGGCGATCTCGTCTTCCTCGGCCACACGCCCAGCCTAGACGGATCGATTCGCGGCTGGATCGAGGTCCTGGAACGGCTTGTCGCGCAGCCGGCGGCGCGGGTCGTCCCGGGGCATGGACCGGTCCTTGCGGACTGGCCCGCCGCCGCGGCCCCGACACTCGGATACCTGAAACAGATTGTTGACGAGACGCGCGCCGCGATCCGCGCCGGGGCCCCGATGCTGGGCGCGATGCGGGATGTCGGGCAGGGGGCGGCCCCCGGCTGGCTGCTGTTCGACGTGTTCCACCCCCGCAACGTCTCGGCGGCATACCGCGAATTGGAGTGGGAATAGTCTCTCGCAGTCGCACAAAGTAATTGTGCGACGCACAAACCCTGCTGCGCCATCGGCATGAGAAGCTTGTGAGAAATGCTTGCGTCCTGCGCCAAGCAGCGTAACACTTAAGTCGGGAGGTGGGCGCGATCAGGGAGCGCGTCGCACGCCCTGGCGGCGGGTGCCGTCGAACGAACTGCCGTGGATGGCTATTCGTTTAGAAAAACACTTGGTCATACCCGGGCAATCAAGCGGGGCCAAAGCCCCCGCACGGAGGAACCATGAAGGCAATCATCGCGGGCCTGCTCGCGACGACCTTGGTCGGCGGCGCGTCGCTGGCCAATGAAAGCGTCCTGTCGCTGCAGTCCAATCCCAACGGCTGGGTCCTGCAGACCGGCGATTACGCGAACACGCGCTACTCGCCCCTCACCCAGATCAACCGCGACAACGTCAAGGACCTGCAGGTGGCGTGGTCGTTCTCGACCGGCGTGCTCCGCGGCCACGAGGGCGGGCCGCTGGTCGTGGGCGACGTGATGTACATCCACACGCCGTTTCCGAACAAGGTCTACGCGCTCGACCTGACCCGGGAAGGCCGGATCATCTGGAAGTACGAGCCGAAGCAGGATCCGAACGTGATCCCTGTGATGTGCTGCGACACGGTCAACCGCGGCCCGGCCTATGCCAACGGCATGCTTTTCCTCCATCAGGCCGACACCACCGTGGTCGCGCTCGACGCCAAGACCGGCGCGGTGCGCTGGACCGCGGTCAATGGCGACCCCTCCATCGGCGAGACCAACACCGCCACGGTGCTCCCGGTGAAGGACAAGATCATCGTCGGCATCTCGGGCGGCGAGTTCGGCGTTCAGGGCCATGTCACCGCCTATGACATGAACTCGGGCGAGCAGGTCTGGCGCGCCTATTCCGTCGGTCCCGACGACCAGTTGATGGTGGACCCCGAAAAGACCACCCATCTCGGCACGCCCATCGGCGCCGACAGCTCGCTGAACAGCTGGGAAGGCGAGCAGTGGAAGATCGGCGGCGGCACCACCTGGGGCTGGTACTCCTACGATCCCGAGACCAACCTGTTCTATTACGGCACCGGCAACCCCTCGACCTGGAACCCGGCCCAGCGGCCCGGCGACAACAAGTGGTCGATGACGATCTTCGCCCGCGACGCCGACACCGGCATGGCCAAGTGGCTGTACCAGATGACGCCCCATGACGAATGGGACTTCGACGGCGTCAACGAGATGATCCTCGCCGACATCGAGGTGAACGGCGAACAGCGCAAGACGCTGGTGCACTTCGACCGCAACGGCTTCGGCTACACGCTCGACCGCGTGACGGGCGAGCTGCTGGTGGCCGAGAAGTTCGACCCGGTGGTGAACTGGGCCACCCACGTCGACATGGACCCGAACTCCGACCAGTTCGGCCGGCCGCAGGTGGTGTCGCAGTTCTCGACCCGCCAGCAGGGCGAGGACGTGAACACCACCGGCATCTGCCCGGCGGCGCTCGGCACCAAGGACC
>DAIPIU010000113.1:0-3969 GCA_036770645.1 Rubrimonas sp.
ACCATCGAGTTCAAGCCCTTCGGCGTGATCCTCGACTTCACGCCCACGGTGCTGACGCCCGACCGGATCAGCCTGCGCGTGCGCCCCGAGGTCAGCGACCTGACAACCCAGGGCGCGATCCAGCTGCGCGGCTTCCAGATCCCCGCGCTCAGCGTGCGCCGGGTGGACACCACGGTCGAGCTCGCCTCGGGACAGTCGCTGGTGATCGGCGGCCTGCTGCAGCAGTCGACGCGCGATGCGATCGACAAGATCCCCGGCCTCGGCGACATCCCCGTGCTCGGCGCGCTGTTCACCTCGACCCGCTACCAGAATGCCGAGACCGAGCTGATCGTCACGGTCACCCCCTATGTCGTGCGCCCGACCCGGCCCGACGCGCTGACGACGCCGCTGGGCGCCGCGCCGCCCGGACGCTCGCTCGAGGCGCTGCTGGCCGCGCGCGCCCGGGGCGGGGCGCCCGAGGGGCGGCTGCACGGCCCGGTCGGCTTCGTCTATTGAAGGGGGGTTCAGCCATGCGCATCGCGCCGGTCCTGATGCTGCTGTCGCTGGGCGCCTGCGCCGCGCCCGAGTTCCCGCGCCGCGATACCTTCGCCCCCGGCGAGGCCGCCGCGCTGGCCGAGGCGCAGGCCCGCCTCGCCGCGCGCCCCGGCGCGCTGTCGCCGGCCGAGATCGCCGCCCTGCACGGGCCCCTGTGCCCCGACTGGAGCCGGGCGCGCATCCCCCATCCCATCGACCCGATCACCGGCAACCCGACGCCATCGGACCGGCTGCTGCTCGGCTGCCACAACGCCGCTGCGCTCGACGCGATGGCGGCCCGGCCGAGCGACCTGACCGACCCGCCCGCGCGCATGTCGCCCGCATCCGCCGAGGCGATCGGCCGCGGCATCGAGCGTCACCGCACCACCGGACCGACCCCGCTGCCGCCCCCGGCGCGCACGGTCGGCGGCCTCTGAGGAGCACGCCGCATGGCCGCCACCGCCCAGACCCTTGCCGCCAACCCGGCCCTGCGCTGCGAAGTGGTGGCCATCGCCGCCGACCGCGAGACGCAGGATTTCCTTGCGGGCTATCTCGGCGACGCCGTCGCGGGCGGGGTGCACCTCGAACGGGGAGCGCCTGCGCTGGCCGTGGCCTATCTTGAGCGCGCCGAGGCCCCGCCGCGGCTGCTGATCGTCGACATCAGCGGCTGCGAGACGCCGCTGACCGAGGTGGACCGGCTGGCCGAGGTCTGCGAACCCGGCGTCGTGGTCATCGCGCTGGGCGAGGCCGAGAACGTGCACCTGTTCCGCGAACTGATCCGCGCGGGCGTGGCGGACTACCTGACCAAGCCGCTGTCGCCCGACCTGCTGGAACCCTATGTGCGCGAGCGGCGCGGCGCGATCATCGAGACGGCGGCCGGGGCGCGGCGCGGGCGGCTGGTCGCGGTGGCGGGCGCGCGCGGCGGCGTCGGCGCGACCACGCTGGCGGTCGCCGCGGCGTGGCGGCTGGCGAACGTTCAGAAGCGGCGCGTGGCGCTGCTGGATCTCGACATCCATGGAGGGGCGGCCTGCGTGCAGCTTGGCCTGCAGCCCGGCGGCCTGCTCGATGCGCTGGAGAACCACGCCAAGATCGACGCGCTGTATCTCGACCGCTCGCTGATCCGCCACGGTCCGCGCCTGTCGGTCATGGCCGAGGAAGCCCCGCTGCGGCGCGACGTGGCGCTGACGCCCGCGGCGCTCGACAGCCTCATCGACGCGCTGTCCGAGGAGTTCCATTACGTCGTGGCCGACCTGCCGCGCATTTTCGGGGCCGCGCACGCCCATGTCTTCCGCCGGGCGCGCAGCCGCATCGTGGTGGTCGACCGCACCCTGCCGGCGCTGCGCGACGGCGCGCGCCTCGTCGATCTGGGGCGCGACGCCCATGGCGGCATGCTGGTGGTTGTCAACGACCATCACCCCGGCCTGTCCGGCGTCATCGCCGACGAGACGGTGGAGAAGGCGCTGGGCCGCCGGCCGGACCTGACCATTGCCTATGACCGCGGCGCGGCGCGGCGCGGCGACAACCTCGGCGACCCGCTGGGCGAGGGCCGCGGGCCGCTGGCGCTGGCGGCCGACCGCATCCTGTCCGGCGTCACCGGCCGGCGCATGGCGGGCGCGAGCGCCCCGCGCGGCCTGTTCGGCCTGTTCGGCGGGCGGCGCTGATGTTCGGCCGCAAGCGCGCCTTCACCGCCGACGCGGGCGCCGATGCCGCCATCGACGCGCCGGCCGCCGCGCTGGCGGAAACGCAGGCCCCGCGCGCCGACAGCGACGACAACCCCGCCGCCGACCGCGCCTATGATCTGGTGCGCGAGGCGATCTTCGCGCGCATCAATGTCTCGGCCGCGGTGCTCGGCGGGCGCGAGGTGATGGCGCGGCAGCTGCGCCCGGTCGTGTCCGAGGTGGTGGCGCAGTCGCGGCTGCGCGTCACCAAGCTCGACCAGGACCTGATCGTGGAGCGGCTGCTCGACGACATGTTCGGGCTGGGGCCGATCGAGCCGCTGCTGACCGACCAGAGCGTCACCGACATCATGATCAACGGGCCGAAGCAGGTCTATGTCGAGCGCGCGGGCCGGCTGCACCTGACCGACGTGACCTTCGCCGACAACGACCAGCTGACGAACATCGCCCAGCGCATCGCCGCCTCGGTGGGCCGGCGCGTCGACGAGGCGAGCCCGCTGGTCGACGCGCGCCTCGCCGACGGCAGCCGCGTCAACATCGTGATCCCGCCGCTGGCCCTGAACGGGGCCTGCGTGTCGATCCGCAAGTTCTCGCGCCAGCGCATCGGCTTCCAGCAGATGGTCGCCACCCGCAACCTGTCGCCGGCCATGGCGCGGCTGCTCGAGATCGCGGGCCGCATCCGCCTCAACATCCTCATCTCGGGCGGCACCGGCTCGGGCAAGACCACGCTGCTGAACGCCATGTCGGGCACCATCGCGGCCGACCAGCGCGTGGTGACCATCGAGGACGCGGCCGAGCTGCAGCTCCAGCAGCCGCATGTGGTGCGGCTCGAGACCCGGCCGATGAACCTCGAGGGCACCGGCGCCATCGACCAGCGCCAGCTGGTCGTGAACGCCCTGCGCATGCGGCCCGACCGCATCATCCTCGGCGAGACCCGGGGCCCGGAGGCCTTCGACGTGCTGCAGGCCATGAACACCGGCCATGACGGCTCGATGACCACCATCCACGCCAACACCGCGCGCGACGCGCTGGTGCGCCTCGAGAACATGGTGATCTCCGGCAACCCGAACCTGCCCCTGCGCTTCGTGCGCGCCCAGATCGTCAGCGCCGTGCACCTGGTGGTGCAGGTCGCGCGCATGCGCGACGGCGTGCGCCGCGTCACGCAGATCGTCGAGATCGCGGGCACCGAGGGCGAGGTGGTGGTCACGCAGGACCTCTACCGCTTCGTCAGCGACGGGGGCGCGCCGGGCGAGATGATCCAGGGCCGCTTCGTCGCCTCGGGGCTGCGGCCGCTGTTCGTCGAGCGGGCGCGCGAATACGGCCTCGAATCCGAGGTCGACGCCCTCATGCAGATGGGCTGAGCGATGGCCGCGAACCCCCTGCCGCTGGTGCTGGGCCTTCTCGCGCTCGGCGTGGCGCTGCTGTTCTGGCTGGACGCGCGGGCGCGCAACAGCCCCGCGGCGCGGACCGAGGCGCGGCTCGCCGCCATGCTCGCCCGCGGCGCCGGCGGGCGGGCGGAGCGGCCCGGCACGGCGGCGACCGCGGACGCGGACCTGTTCAACACGCGCCGGCGCGGCGTCGGCGGGGCCGTGAAGGGGTGGCTGTCCGACCTGTCCGAGACCATCGGCGGCCGCGCCGCGCTGAGGCTACTGTTCGGGGTGGCCGCGGTCGCGGGCCTGGCGGCCTGGGCGTTCGCGGCGCGGGGCGGCGGGCTCGGGGGGCTTTCGGCGGCGGGGGTGGGCCTGCTGGCGGGCCTCGCCGTGTTCCACATCTTCCGCGG
>DAIPIU010000114.1:0-3910 GCA_036770645.1 Rubrimonas sp.
GCCCTCGGCCACGGTCTTGCACTTCAGCGTCTTGATCGCCTGCGGGTTCTCCTTGCCCTTGACGATCAGCTGCTCGAGGCCGGCGCGGTCGATCGGCGCGAGGCAGCCGGTCAGCGCGGTTGCGGGTTCACCCATGGTTTCCTCCTGTGCAGGGTGCGGTCGTCACGGTTCGTCGCTTCGCAGCCAGGACAGGCGGCGCAGCGCGAGAAGGCAGAGAAGGTCGAGCGCGTAGCCGATGATGCCGATCACCAGCACCGTCGCGCCCAGCCGCGCGTAGTCGAGCGTGTCGCGGGCGTCGTTGATCGCGTAGCCGAGGCCCGAGGTCACGCCGAGGTATTCCGCCGGCACCAGCACCACCCAGGCCACGCCCAGCGCGAGGCGGATGCCGGTCAGGATGTCCATGGCGATGGCGGGCAGGATCACCACCGTCAGCAGGTGCAGCGGACGCGCCCCGAGGTTGCGCGCCACCTTCAGCCAGGCGGGGTCGATGCGGCGCACCCCGGCCGCGGTGGCGAACATCACCGGCCAGACGGTCGCGACGAAGATCAGGAACACGATGGCCCCGTCCCAGGTCGCGAAGGCCATCACGGCGATCGGCATCCAGGACAGCGGCGAGATCATCCGCAGGAACTGGAACGGCGCGTTGGCGAGTTCGCGCGCAAGGCGGGAGCGTCCGAGCAGGATCCCCACCGGCGCGCCGATCAGGATGGCGAGCCCCAGCCCGGACCCCACGCGTTGGAGCGACGGCGCGGCCATCCGCCAGGCCTCGCCGCTTTCCACCATCGCCGCGAAGCGCGCGAGCGTGGGGCCCGGCGCGAAATCGGCGAAGGCGGACAGGGACGGGTCGCGCGCCACCATCCATCCCCCGAAGGCCCAGAGCGCCAGCAGCACGCCCATGCCCGCGAGCGCCGAGGCGACGGAGCGCAGCCCCGCCGGCAGGCGGGGGCGCGGCCGCCGGGGCGCGGCGATCAGGGGCAGCGCCGCGTCGGTCACAGCGCCAGCACCTCCTCGCGGTTGAAGGGATCGCCCGGGTTCACCGAGGGGTCCTTCAGCCAGTCGGGGTTGGCCTCGAGCGCGGCGCGCACGAAGCGGCGGTCGACCAGATCCTCGGACACGAAGGCCGGGTCGAGCGCGTCGAGGAAGGCCGCGTCGCCGCCGACCACGGTCTTGCGCATGCGCTCGACCGTCATCGCGTCGGCCGTCGGATAGGGCCAGGGCTGGAAGTCGATGCGGCCGTTGCCCCATTCGGCCCGGTGGCGCACCGCGCCGCTCTCGGCGTAGGCCGCGTCCTCGTAATGGGTCATGGCGCGCAGCACCACCGGGGCGGGCGCGGGCAGGTAGCCCTTGCCGTCGGCCGAGATCATCTCCGCCACCTCGGCCTTGTTCATCGAGGCGTAGATCGCGCCCTTCACCACCGCGTTGACCACCTTCTGGGTCCATTCGGGGCGGGCGGCCACCGCGGCCTCGTGCATCGAGACCACGCAGCAGGGGTGGTTCTTCCAGATGTCGCCGGTGAAGCGCAGCATGCGCGCCCCGGCCTTCAGCTCGCCCAGCGCGTTGAAGGGCTCGGCCACGATGTAGGCGTCGAGCTTTCGGGCCGCGAGCGCCGGCGGCATCTCGGGCGGGGCCATGACCTGGAGGTTGCACTCGTTCGGCGCAAGCGGCGCGCCCTGCGCCTTGATCACCGGCGTCACGCCCGACTGCCGCAGCGCGTATTGCAGCACGATGTTGTGCATCGAGTACCAGAACGGCACCGCGACCTGCTTGCCGCCCAGCTGGCTGAAATCGGTGATCCCGGTGTGCCCGCCGACCACGAGGCCCGAGCCGTTGGTGTGCGCCCAGGCCAGCACCTTCACGGGGAAGCCGTTGTTGTAGCGCATCCAGATCGGGATGGGGTTGAGGAAGTGGACCACGTTGAACTTGTTGGCGACGAAGCCCTCGATCAGCGGGGCCCAGCCGCGGATCAGCGTCGGCGGCTCGGCCTCGAGCCCCTCCTCCGCGAAGAAGCCCTTGCCATGGGCCACCAGCAGCGCGGTCGCGTCGGTGATCGGCAGGTAGCCCAGCCGCACCACCTCGTCCTCCTGCGCGTAGGAGAGGCCGGGCAGCGAGGCCATCAGGCCCGACAGGCCGGCAAACAGCCCGCCCTTCGCGAACAGGCTGAGCGCGCCGCGGCGGCTGTAGTCGGCGGCGTAGGCCTCGGCGGCCCAGCGGGTCTCGATGTCGTCGGCGGCGGGGTCGGCGGTCATGGCGGGGTCCTCGCGGGTCGGGCGGGTCAGGCGGCGTGGGCGGCGTAGAGGGCGTCGAGGCGGGCGCGTTCGGCCTGGAAGCCGGGCTCGTCCGCCTCGCGGCGGGGGCCGGGCGCGAGCGGCGTGGCGCAGACGATGCGGCCGGGCCCGGGCTCCATGACGAAGGCGTGGTCGGCCATCGCCACCGCCTCGCCGATGTCGTGGGTCACGAGGATCACCGTCAGCCCGAGGTCCTGCGCGATGCGGCGAACGTCGCGCTGCAGCGCCCGGCGGGTGAAGGCGTCGAGCGCCGAGAAGGGCTCGTCGAGCAGCAGCAGGTCGGGCTCGGTCGCGAGGCTGCGCGCCAGCGCCACGCGCTGCTGCTGGCCGCCCGACAGTTCCTGCGCGTTGCGGTCCGCGAGATCCTCGAGGCCGACCATGCGCAGCAGCCGCGGCACCCGCTCGGCGATCAGGTGGGTGCGGCGGGTGAAGCGCAGGCCGAGCGCGGCGTTCTGCGCGACGGTCATCCACGGATAGAGCGAGGGCGACTGGAACATCATCACCCAGGACGGCGACGGGCCGGCGACGCGGCGGCCGTCGATGTGCACGGCCCCGCGGGTGGGCATCGACAGGCCGGCGATCAGGTGCAGCAGGGTGGACTTGCCGCAGCCGGAGCGGCCCACCAGCGCGGCCACGGCACCGGGCCGAACCTCGAGGTCGACGTCGCGCAGCACCGGCGCCGCGCCGCGGCGGTAGGCGTGGGTCAGGCCCTCGACGCGCACATGGGCCCCGCGCGCCGGGCGGGCGTCGCGGGGGGCAGCCGGGGGGGTCGCGGGGCGGGTCGGGGCGCTGCCGTCCATCGGGCGGTCTCTCCGGCGGGTCGCTACAGATCGGTAGCGGCGAGGATCGGTCGCCAGCGTCGGGAGTCAAACCCTTTCGGCCGGTGGTCGACTCAAAATCGCTCATTGCCCCGGAAAACGCCGCGTGCATGCCCAGCAAAAACGCACTCTGCCGATAATATGTGCGCCATGGGCCGTCCGGCAGGCGCGTTCACCGCTTCCCGATTGACAGCCGCCCCGCCCGGCGCGAAACCGACTCGTATCGCTGCACGGGCTGCGAGGGCGCATGGAGACGGCGACGGAGGAGGTGCTGCGGCGGGGCGCGCAGGTGGTGTGCTCGGCCGTCTACGGCGACAGGCCGCGCGACCGGATCCTGTCGGCCGCCGCCTACCTGTTCTGCCACGAGGGCTTCGCGGCCACCGGCGTCGATGCGGTGGCCCGGCGCGCGGGCGCGGCCAAGACCACGCTCTACAAGCATTTCGCCTCGAAGGAGCGGCTGATCGAGGCCGTGCTCGAGACCGAGGGCGCGGCCTGGCGCGCCTGGTTCTTCGAGGAGCTGGCGCGCATCCCCGGCGACGCCCGCGCCCGCCTGCTGGGCGTGTTCGACGTGCTGGAGCGCTGGTTCGCCGACCCGGCCTTCTACGGCTGCCCCTTCATCAACGCCATCGGCGAGTTCGCCACCGGCGACGAGCGCATCCGCGCCATCGCCAGCGCCCACAAGGCGCATATCCTGGGCTGGATCCGCGCGCAGGCGGTGCTGGCGGGCCTGCCCGAGCCCGAGCGCGCGGCGCGCCTGTTCACCGTGCTGATCGACGGCGCCATCGTCGCCGCGCAGGCCTCGCGCGA
>DAIPIU010000058.1:0-16780 GCA_036770645.1 Rubrimonas sp.
ATACTGCCAACAGCGCGCCGCCGCGGTCAATTCGGCGTCGACGCCCGCGCCCTTGGGAAACAGCGCCGCGCCGCCTTCGGCCAGATGCGTGGCCGCAAAGCCGCAGAGACGGTCGAGCGGCGCGAGGGCGCGGGCGCTGACGACGGCGTAACGGCGGGGCGGCAGGGCCTCGATCCGGCGGTGCTGGATGTCGACCGCAACGCCCATGGCGCGCGCCGCCTCGGCGAGGAAAGCGCATTTGCGCGCATCGCTCTCGACGAGCGCGACGGCGGGGCCGGGGTGGCGGTCGGCGGCGAGGGCGGCGATCACGAGGCCGGGAAAGCCGGCCCCGGCGCCGAGGTCGGCCCAGGACGGCGCACCGGCCGGCGCGAGCGGCCAGAGCTGCAGGGAATCGGCGATGTGCCGGGTCCAGAGATCGGGCAGCGTGGACGGAGCGACAAGATTGATGGCGGATTGCCAGCGCACCAGCATGGAGGCGAGGACATCGAGCCGGGCCGTTGTTTCACGTGAAACATCGAACTGCGCCAGCCACTCTGCGCGCCTGGCGCTCACGCCGAGCGCCGCCTGTCCGCCCGGGTGCGCGCCAGCAGCAGCAGCAGCGCCGCAGGGGTCATGCCCTCGATTCGGCCGGCATCCGCGATGGTCTCGGGACGGATGCGGTCGAGCTTGGCGCGCAGTTCGGCCGACAGCCCGGGGAGCGCGCGATAATCGAGATCCGGCGGCAGCGCCGTCGCCTCGTCGCGCCGCAGCGCCGCCACCTCGGCGGTCTGGCGCTCGAGGTGCGAGGCATAGGCCGCGTCGCAGGAGAGCTGCGAAGCGATGGCGGGCTCGAGCGCGCCGAGCGCAGGATCGACCGCGGCGAGCGTCCCGAGCGTCACGCCGGGCAGGCCGAGCAGCGCGATCCCGTCTCGCCGCTGGCCGTCGGCATTCACCGCGATGCCGATGGCCATGGCCTGCCGGGGCGAGAGGTCGATGGCGCGAAGCGCGGCGCGCCCCGCCTCCAACGCCCGTGCCTTGCGCGCGAAGGCCTCGGCCCGGACAGCGCCGACGCACCCCCAGCCGATCCCGAGCGGCGTCAGGCGCTGGTCGGCGTTGTCGGCGCGCAGAGCGAGGCGGTATTCGGCGCGCGAGGTGAACATGCGGTAGGGCTCGGTGACGCCGCGGCTGACGAGATCGTCGATCATCACGCCGATGTAGGCATCGGCGCGCGAGAAGCGCACCGGCCCTTCGCCGCGCACGAGGCGGGCCGCATTCAGGCCGGCGACGAGGCCCTGGGCCGCGGCCTCCTCATAGCCGGTCGTGCCGTTGATCTGACCGGCGAGCCAGAGCCCCGGAACGGCGCGCAGCGCAAGGCCGTGGTCGAGCGCCCGCGGGTCGACGTAATCGTACTCGATGGCATAGCCGGGGCGCAGGATCCGTGCCTGCTCGAGGCCCGGGATGGTGGCAAGGACGGCGGCCTGCACATCGGCGGGAAGCGAGGTCGAGACGCCGTTCGGATACACGGTGTGGTCGTCAAGCCCCTCAGGCTCAAGGAAGATCTGGTGCGCCGCCTTGTCGGCGAAGCGCATCACCTTGTCCTCGATCGACGGGCAGTAGCGCGGGCCGACGCCCTCGATCCCCCCGCCATACATCGCGGAGCGGTGGATGTTGGCGCGGATCAGCGCGTGGGTCGCCTCGGTGGTGCGGGTGATGGCACAGTCGACCTGGCGGACCGCGACCCCGGTCGACAGGAACGAGAACAACGCCGGATCGGCGTCGCCCGCCTGGCGTTCGAGACGGTCCCACGCGATGCTGCGGCCGTCGAGCCGTGGCGGAGTGCCGGTCTTGAGCCGCCCCATCGGCAGGCCCAGCGCCTCGAGCCGGCGGGCCAGCGCGACAGCAGGCGGATCGCCGGCGCGCCCGCCGGGGCTGCGCGCATCGCCCATGTGGATCACGCCGCGCAGGAAGGTGCCGGTGGTCAGGACCACGGCCCGGGCCGGGATGACCGCGCCATCGGCAAGCCGCACGCCGACCGCCCGGCCGCCCTCGGTGACGAGGTCCTCGACCGCGCCCTCGATCAGCGCGAGGCCGGGCGCGGCCGCCAGCGCGCCGCGGATCGCGGCGCGATAGAGCGCCCGGTCGCATTGGGCGCGCGGCCCCTGCACTGCGGGCCCCTTGGAGCGGTTGAGCAGGCGGAACTGGATGCCCGCCGCGTCGGCGGCGCGCCCCATGAGACCGTCGAGCGCGTCAATCTCTCGGACGAGGTGGCCCTTGCCGAGCCCGCCGATGGCCGGGTTGCAGGACATCTCGCCGAGGCGGTCGAGCCGGTGCGTGACCAGCGCCGTGCGCGCGCCGCTGCGGGCGGCGGCATGCGCCGCCTCGGCGCCGGCATGGCCGCCGCCGATCACCACGACATCGAAGCCATCCTGTTTCACGTGAAACATCCCGCGATTCCCGGCCGGGCCATCCTCTGCCGGGCCGTCACTTGCCGAGGCAGAAGCGCGCGAAGATGTCGTCGAGCACATCCTCGGCGTCAACCCGGCCGATCAGGGCATCGAGCGCGCGGGCCGCGTCGCGCAGCGCCTCGGCGGCCAGTTCGTCCGGGGCCGCGAGCGCACGCAGCAGCGCCTGCCGGGCCGCGCCGAGGGCCGAGGCCTGCCGTGCGTTGGCGACGGCGCCGGCCTCGCCCGCAATGCCGGACAGGCGCTCGGCCACGATTGCGGCGAGCGCCGCGACGCCCTCGCCCGTCACCGATGAGACGCGCAGCGCACCCGGCGGAGACGGACCGCCGAGATCGGCCTTGCTGGCCACGACGATGTCGCTGGGGGCGGGCCCGGGATCCGGCGGGTCGCCTTCCGTCACGATAAGCCGCAGGTCCGCGGTCGCGGCGCGCGCCCGCGCCCGCGCGACGCCCGCCTGCTCGATGGGATCGTCGCTGTCGCGCAGGCCCGCCGTGTCGAGCAGCTGCACCGGAAGGCCGCCGATGTCGCAGACCGCCTCGAGCACGTCGCGGGTCGTGCCCGGGACCGGCGATACCAGAGCCGCGTCGCGCCGCAGCAATGCATTGAAAAGGCTGGATTTCCCGGCATTGGGCGGGCCGACCACCGCCACAGTGAACCCTTCGCGCAGCGCCTGCGCGGCGGCGGCCCCCCGCAGTTCGCGGTCGAGATCGGCGGCCAGGGCGGCGATGGCCCCGTCGGCCTCGCGCCGCGCCAGGTCCGGAATGTCCTCGTCCGCAAAGTCGATGCCGGCCTCGATGAGCGCCAACGCCCCGACGATGCGGGCGCGCCAGTCCGCCGCCTGCACGGCCAGCGCCCCCTCCATCGCGCGCAGGGCCCGCCGCCGCTGGGCCTCGGTGCGCGCGTCGACGAGATCGGCCACGGCCTCGACCTGCGCGAGGTCGAGACGGCCGGCCTCGAAGGCGCGGCGGGAGAACTCGCCGGGTTGGGCGAGACGCAGTCCGGGCTGGGCGGACAGCGCGCGCAGCACCGACGCCACGACGGCGGGTCCGCCATGCAGGTGCAGTTCGGCCGCCGCCTCGCCCGTGTAACTGCCGCCCGCCGGGAAACAGGCGACGAGCGCCTCGTCGAGCGTCTCGCGCCCGTCTTTCAGCCGACGAAGCCGCAGGCGCCTGTCCGCGGGCACGTCGCCGGCGCAAAGGGCCGCGACGACTTGATGCGCGCGGGGGCCCGACAGCCGCACCACCGCGACGGCGGCGCGCCCGGGGGCGGTGGCCGTGGCGAAGATCGTCTCCGCCATCCGCCGCCTCAGGTGTTCATCGAGTCGAAGAATTCCTTGTTGCTCTTCGTCTGCTTCAGCTTGCCGGACAGGAAGTCGATGGCGTCGGCCGTGCCCATCGGATTCAGGATCCGGCGCAGCACATACATCTTCGACAGATCGCCCTTGGAAACCAGCAGCTCTTCCTTGCGCGTGCCGCTCTTGAGCACGTCGATGGCCGGGAACACGCGCTTGTCGGCGACCTTTCGGTCGAGCACGAGCTCCGAATTGCCCGTGCCCTTGAACTCCTCGAAGATCACCTCGTCCATGCGCGAGCCGGTGTCGATCAGCGCCGTCGCAATGATGGTCAGCGACCCGCCTTCCTCGATGTTGCGCGCCGCACCGAAAAAGCGCTTCGGCCGCTGGAGCGCGTTGGCGTCGACGCCGCCGGTGAGCACCTTGCCCGAGGAGGGCACCACGGTGTTGTAGGCCCGGCCGAGGCGGGTGATCGAATCGAGCAGGATCACCACGTCGCGCCCGTGCTCGGTCAGGCGCTTGGCCTTCTCGATCACCATCTCGGAGACCGCGACATGGCGCGTCGCCGGTTCGTCGAAGGTCGAGGACACCACCTCGCCCTTCACGCTGCGCTGCATGTCGGTGACCTCCTCGGGCCGCTCGTCGATCAGCAGCACGATGAGGTAGCATTCGGGGTGGTTGCGCTCGATGCTGTTGGCGATGTTCTGCAACAGCACGGTCTTGCCTGTGCGCGGCGGGGCCACGATCAGCGCGCGCTGCCCCTTGCCCAGCGGCGCCACGATGTCGATCAGCCGGCCGGACCGGTCGCGGATGGTCGGATCGTCGATCTCCATCACGAAGCGCTCGTCGGGGTAGAGCGGGGTCAGGTTGTCGAAATGGACCTTGTGGCGCGCCGCCTCCGGTTCCTCGAAATTGATGGTGCCGACCTTCAGCAGCGCGAAGTAGCGCTCGCCGTCCTTGGGCGCGCGGATCAGCCCGTCGACGGTGTCCCCTGTGCGCAGCGCGAAGCGGCGGATCTGCGAAGGCGAGACGTAGATGTCGTCGGGGCCGGGCAGGTAGTTGGCCTCGGGCGAGCGCAGGAAGCCGAAGCCGTCCTGCAACACCTCGAGCACGCCGCTGCCATGGATCTCGACGTCACGCTCCGCCAGCTCCTTCAGGATCGCGAACATCATGTCCTGCTTGCGCATCGAGCTCGCGTTCTCGACCTCGAGCTGCTCGGCGAAGGCCAGCAGATCGGTGGGCGATTTGGCTTTCAGCTCGGAGAGCTTCAGTTCCGTGATGTCCATGCGGAAACCCGTCAGGCGGCCGGAACGGGCGACGACGCCCAGCGCGCGGGGGAGGGAGGCACCGCGAGGTGCGGAGGAAGCGACGCGGTGGGCGGATATAGGGTTGTCACGCCGGGCTTGTCAAATCCGTCCGGCCGATCAGAACGGCCGCACGATGGCGAGGATGACGATGCCGACGAACAGCAGCGTCGGCACCTCGTTCATGATGCGGAAGAACCGCCCGCTGCGGGTGTTGGCGTCGGCCGCGAAGTCGCGGATCCAGCGTTTCATCATGTGGTGCACCCCGGTCATGCCGACCAGCAGCGCGAGCTTGGCATGCATCCAGCCGTCGCTGCGCCAGTCGATGACGCCCACCCCGAAGGCCAGCCACAGGCCGGTCAGCCAGGTGACGATCATCGCCGGGTTCATGATCAGGCCGTAGAGCTTGCGCTCCATGACCTTGAACGTCTCCGACATCTCTCCGGCCGAATCGGCCCGTTCCGCGTGATAGACGAAAAGGCGCGGCAGGTAGAAGAGCCCCGCCATCCAGCTTGCCCATGCCATCATATGCAGGGCCTTGGTCAATTCATACATCTTGGCGACGCCTTCAGGATCGGATCGTTTCCAGCAGAAGTTCGACATTGCGGGGATCGGCGTCCGGCGTGATGCCGTGACCAAGGTTGAACACGTAGGGCCCGCCGCCGAGCGTGTCGAGCAGCCGACGCGTGGCGTCGACCAGCCCCTGCCCGCCCTGCACCAGATGGACGGGGTCGAGGTTGCCCTGCACCGTCGTCTGCGGCTGCAGGACGTCTCGGGCCCAGGCTGCGGACACCGCTTCGTCGATGGCGAGGCCCTGTACGCCGACGGCCGGCGCGAAGCCCGCGTAATGCGCGCCGGCGCCCCGGGGGAAGGCGATCACCGGCGTTCCCGGGCGGGCTGCGCGCACCGCGGCCGCGATGGCGCGGATCGGCTCGAGGCACCAGGTCCGGAACGCCGCCGGATCGCCCGCCAGCGCGCCGGCCCAGCTGTCGAACAGCTTCACGACCTCGGCCCCCGCGTCGATCTGCCGGATCAGATAGGCGGCGGTCGCGTCGGTGAGCCGGGCCATCAGCGCCGCGAACAGGGCGGGCTGCTCGGCCATCATGCGCAGCGCGCCGGCCTGACCGTCCTTGCCGCGTCCTGCGATCACATAGGTCGCGACCGTCCAGGGCGCGCCGGCGAAGCCGATCAGCGCCGTCTCCGCTGGCAGCGCCGCGTTCAGGCGCGCCACGGTCTCGTAGACGGGCGCCAGGGCCGCGTGCATGGCCTCGTCCTCTGCGAGCGCCGCGACCTGTCCCGCCGTCTCCAGCGGTTCGAGCCGCGGCCCCTCGCCCTCCTCGAACCAGAGCCTGCGGCCCAGCGCCTGCGGCAGCAGCAGGATGTCGGCGAACAGGATGGCCGCGTCGAAGCCGAAGCGGCGGATCGGCTGAAGCGTGACCTCGGTCGCCAGATCGGGGCGGTAGCACAGGTCGAGGAAGGATCCGGCCTCGGCCCGCGTCGCGCGGTACTCCGGCAGGTAGCGGCCGGCCTGCCGCATGAGCCAGACCGGCGGGGTCGGAAGGGTCTCGCCCGCAAGGGCTCTCAGCAAGGTCTTGCCCGCTGTCATGGCTGTGCTTCCACGTATCAGGGAATTAGATAGTTTTGAGGGAGTTCTTGGCCTGTGGGCAACGGGGATTAACAGCTCGCCCCAGCCATGCACAGGGTTATCCACCGAAACGCGTATCGGCCGCAACCGCTACGGGCGATGCGACAACCGCAGGGTCGGACCGCGTTAATGATTGATTCAGAAAGTGTTAACATATCTGTCGCAAGTTGCTCGTGTCGGGGATTGCTGTCCGTGGCGTCCCGCCTGCGACGGTTGTCCTCATGCGCCGTCTCCGGCGCTTTCCGGTCGTCCACGGTCTGGCGGATCGCGTTTCCGCGCACAGGCAACGGGTCGGCGGCGCGATCCCGGCCCCGGAGGCCGGGCTTCACGGCATCGGCGCACAGCCTGTCCACAGGGTTTGCGCCGTGACGCCCACCGTCCACCAGGTCTCCGACAGCACCGGCGAGACCGCCGCCAAGGCCCTGACCGCCGCCCTCGCCCAGTTCGGCGAAGCCCCGCTGCGCCGCCGCCTGCACATCTTCGTGCGCAACGAGCGCGAGCTGGGGCGCGTGCTCGACGAGATTGCGGCCGATCCGGGGCCCGTGCTGTTCACGCTTGTCGACCCTGCGCTGGTCGGTGCGCTGGTCGGCTTCTGCCGCGCGCGCGGGTTGCCCTGGGTCGATCTGCTGGCGCCGCTGACCGTGATGCTGTCGGGCATGATGGACCGTCGGAGCGCGCCGGCGCCCGGAGCGCAGCATGACGTCGATGCCGGGTATTTCGCCCGCGTCGCCGCCATCGACTTCGCCATGGCCAGCGATGACGGCGCCGCCGGGGACCGCTATGCCAAGGCCGACGTCATCCTTGCCGGGGTCAGCCGCACCTCCAAGACCCCCACCTGCATCTATCTGGCCTGTCGCGGGGTGAAGGCCGCCAATCTGCCCCTGGTGCCCGGGCGCGCGCCGCCCGAGCGCTTCACCCGCGCCTGCGCGGCGGGCGTCCCCGTCGTCGGGCTGACCATCAGCCCGACGCGGCTGGTGCAGTTGCGGGCCCACAGGCTCGAGGCCATGGGACAATCGGCAGCGGTCGACTATACCGATGTCGACCGCGTGCGCGCCGAGATCGCCGAGGCGAGGCTCTTCTTCGACAGCATCGGCGCGCCCGTCATCGACGTGACGCGCCGCTCGATCGAGGAGACCGCCGCGGCGGTCGCGGCCATCCTGAATGGTGCCGGAGGCACAGCCCCTTGACCGTCTCGCCGCCTGTGCTGGTGCTCGCCTCCTCCTCGCCCACCCGCGCCGCGATGCTGCGCGCCGCGGGGGTCGCCCTCGCGGTCCAGCGCCCGGGCGTCGATGAGGATGCGGTGAAGGCCTCGATGCTGGCCGAAGGCGCGGGACCGCGCGACGTGGCCGAAGCGCTGGCCGAAATGAAGGCGCTGCGCGTCTCGGCGCGGTTGCCGGGGGCGCTGGTGCTCGGGGCCGACCAGACCCTCGACCTCGACGGGCGGCTGTTCGACAAGCCCGCCGACCGCGCGCAGGCGGCCGGGCAGTTGCGCGCGCTGCGCGGGCGGGCGCATGTCCTGCACAGCGCCGCGGTCGTCGCCCTGTCCGGCGCGGCGATCTGGCGGTCGGTGGGGCGGGCGACGCTAACGATGCGGCCCTTCTCGGACGGCTTCCTCGACGGCTATCTCGACGCCGTGGGCGATGACGCCACGGGCACCGTCGGCGGATACCGCATCGAGGGACCGGGCGCGCAGCTGTTCGCCCGCATCGAGGGGGAACATTTCACTGTGCTCGGCCTTCCGCTGCTCGATCTGCTGGGATTCCTGCGCGCCCGGGGCGCGCTGCCGGAATGACCGCCCCGCCGCCCGTCGCCGGGGTCATGGGCTGGCCCATCGGGCATTCGCGTTCGCCCGCGCTGCACGGGCACTGGCTGCGGCGCTACGGGTTGCCCGGCCACTACGTGCCGCTGGCCGTGCCGCCGGGCTGCGCCGCGCAGGCGGTGCGCGCCCTGCCCGCGCTTGGCTTCGCCGGGGCCAATGTGACCGCCCCGCACAAGGAGGCCGCCCTGGCCGCCGCGGACGAGGCCACGCCGCGGGCCCGGCGCATCGGCGCCGCCAACACGCTGGTGGTGCGGGACGGGCGCGTGCTGGCCGACAACACCGACGGGTTCGGGTTCCTCGAGAACCTTCGCCATGGCGCGCCGGGGTGGCGGGCGAGCCGGCGACCGGCGCTGGTGCTCGGGGCCGGCGGGGCCGCGCGCGGCGTGGTCGCGGCATTGCTGGACGATGGATGTCCGGAGATCCGCCTCGCCAACCGCACCCGCGCGCGCGCCGAGGCGCTGGCCGACGCGCTGGGCGGGGCGGTGCGCGTGGTGGAGTGGGCCGAGGCCGCAGAGGCGGGAGACGGGGCGGGGCTGATCGTGAACACGGCCACGCCGGGGGCCGTGCCGGCCCCGCCCTTCCGCTTCGATGCCGCGCCGTCCGACGCGGTCGCGACGGACATCGTCTATGTGCCCCTGCGCACGCCCTTTCTGGTTGCGGCCGAGGCGCGGGGCCTCCTGACGGTCGATGGGCTGGGCATGCTGCTGCACCAGGCGCGGCCGGGCTTCGAGGCGTGGTTCGGGCGCGCGCCGGAGGTCGATGCGGCGCTGCGCGACGCGGTGCTGGCGGCATGATCGTGCTGGGCCTGACGGGTTCGATCGGCATGGGCAAATCCACCACCGCGCGGCTGTTCGCCGAGGAGGGCGCGGCCGTGTGGGACGCCGACGCCGCGGTGCATCGGCTCTATGCGCCAGACGGGGCCGGCGCCGCCGCGCTGGCCGGCATCGCGCCGGAGGCGGTGGGCGAGGGGGGCGTCGACCGCGCGCGCCTGCGCGCCGCCATCCTCGCCGATCCGGGGCTGCTGGCGCGGGTCGAGGCGGCCGTGCATCCGCTGGTCGCCGCCGACCGCGCCGACTTCCTGCGCCGGGCCCGGGCCGGGGGCGCGCAACTGGCCGTCTGCGACGTGCCGCTGCTGTACGAGACCGGCGCGGCGGGGGATTTCGACGCCGTTGCCGTGGTCTCGGCCCCGCCCGGGGTGCAGCGGGCGCGGGTGCTCGCCCGCCCGGGGATGACGGAGGCCGCGCTGGACGCCATCCTCGCGCGCCAGATCCCCGACGCGGACAAGCGCGCCCGCGCCGACGCCGTGATCGAGACCGACCGCGGCATCGAGCATGCCCGCGCCCAGGTCCGCGCCCTCGTCGCCCGCCTGACCCTGCCGGAGGATCGGCCATGACCCGCGAGATCGTCCTCGACACCGAGACCACCGGCCTCGACCCCGCCGAGGGGCATCGCGTGGTCGAGATCGGGGCCATCGCGCTGCTGAACCATGTGCCGACCGACGCGGTGTTCCACCGCTACCTCAACCCGCAGCGGCCCATGCCGCCCGAGGCGCAGGCGGTGCACGGGCTGGACGACGCCTTCCTGGCTGACAAGCCGCTGTTCGCCGATGTGGCGGCCGAGTTCCTCGCCTTCATCGGCGACGCGAAGCTGGTGATCCACAATGCCGCCTTCGACCTGAAATTCCTGAACGCGGAACTGGCGCGCATCGGCGGCCCGCGCATCGGGTCGGACCGCGCCATCGACACGGCGGCCGTGGCGCGCGGAAAATTCCCGGGCTCGCCCGTCAACCTCGACGCATTGTGCCGGCGGTTCAACGTCGACAATTCGGGGCGCGAGAAGCACGGCGCGCTGCTCGACAGCGAGTTGCTGGCGGAGGTCTATCTCGAGCTGATCGGCGGCAGGCAGCCCGATTTCGGGCTGTCCGTCGGCCCGGGAGGCCCGGGCGGCGCCGGCGCCGTCTACGCCCCGCCGCCGCGCCCCCGCCCCCTGCCCCCGCGGCTGAGCGCGGCGGAGGCCGAGGCGCATGCGGCCTTCGTGTCCTCGCTGGGCGAGGGCGCGCTGTGGCGCAGGATGGATGGGTGAGCCGCGGGCCGCGACACCGCGCCGCCCGGCGCAGGGCATGCCCGTGGCCCTACCCTGAACGGCCATGGCCGGGATCGGCCTTGCGGGGGAGGGGTCCATGAAGCTCGCAACGCTCGATGACGGCACGCAGGACGGGCGTCTCGTCGTGGTCTCGCGCGATGTGACCCATTGCGCCGATGCGGGCCGCATCGCGCCGAACCTGCCTTCGGCGCTGGCGGACTGGCCGCGCACCGCCCCGCTGCTTGCGGCGCTGTCGCGGGATCTGGCGCTCGAGGCCTGTCCGATGGAACGCTTTCACGAGCGGGCGGCCCGGCCGCCGCTGATGCGGCCCGCGGGGGACGCGCCGCCGGTCGCGGCGGCGCGCGCCGAAGCGGCCCCCGGCCCCGTCGCGGCGCAGGTCGCGGCGGTCACGGCCGAGGGGGAGGCCGGGCCGACCGTGGCGCTGTTCATGCTGGCGCTGGCAGGGCCCGACGGGGTGCTGGCGCTGTCGCCGGTGGCCGTCACGGCCGACGAGCTGGGCGCGGCCTGGGGGATGGGGCGGCTCGCCCGCCCCGCCCGGCTGACCATCGCGGGCGCGGCCTATGCCCAGCCGGACGCGCCGGCGGGCGTGGACGTCGCGGCGCTGGCCCGGGCCGCCGCCGCCGCGCATGCCCCGCCCGGGTCGTTGATCCTGGCCTCGCTGCCGATCGGCGATGCGGGCGGGCGGCGCGCCGGGCCGGGCGAGCCGCCGGTGCGCGCCGCGGGCCAGTCGGCGCGGCTGGAACTGCGCGACGCCGGCGGGCACACCATCTTCGGGGCCATCGAGGGCTTCGCGCCCGGTGTCGTGGAGGCCGCGGCCTGACCCTCGCGCCCTTCGTCTATGCGCCGCCCGGCGGGCCTCTGCCCGTCCTGCACCGCGACGCCGACCTGCTGATCGTCGACAAGCCCGCGGGCCTGCTGTCGGTGCCCGGCAAGACGCCGGACCTTTCCGACTGCGTGGCGTCGCGCGCCGCGGCGCTGGCGCCCGGGGCGCTGATCGCGCATCGGCTGGACATGGCGACATCGGGCGTGCTGGCGCTGGCGCTCAACCCGCTGGCGCACCGCAACCTCAGCATGCAGTTCATGAAGCGCTACACCGAGAAGACCTATCTCGCCGAGGTGATGGGCGGACCCGAGGCCGATTCGGGCAGCATCGACCTGCCTCTGGCGACCGACCCCGAGACGCGGCCGCGCCAGCGCGTCGACCATGCGCAGGGCCGCCCGGCGCTGACGCACTGGCGGGTGCTGGCGCGGCGCGGGGCCACCGCGCGGATGGAGCTGCGCCCTGTGACCGGCCGCAGCCACCAGCTGCGCGTGCACATGGAGGTGCTGGGCTGCCCGATCCTGGGCGATCACCTGTATGGATCATCCGAAAGCCGCGCGGCCGCGCCGCGGCTGATGCTGCACGCGCTGCGCCTGACGCTGCGGCATCCGGCGAACGGCGTGCCCGTGACGTTCGAGGCGCCCTGCCCGTTCTGAGGACGGATGCGGGAACCCCTAATCCTCGCCGAAATCCCCGTCATCGTCGAACCGGTCCGCCTCGTCGAAGCCCCCGAGGCCGCTGCGCAGTTCCTCCGCGCCGGCCTCGGCCGGGCTGAGCAGCCCGGACAGGGCTTCGGCCACGAGCATCCCGCCGGCCACGCCCATGGCGGTCTGCGCCGCGCCGGCGAGGAAGCCGCCGCCCGACGCATCGGGCAGCCGGGCCGCGGCCCGCGACGGCCGGCCGGACGCTGCGGCCGGGGCGGGGGCCGGGCCGCCGAACAGCCCGCCGAACAGGCCCCCGCCCGCCGGGCGCGCCGCCAGATCGGCCTCGAGCCCGGCGATGCGGTCCTGCGCGGCCCCGAGCGCGCGTTCGAGCCCGACGATGGCCTGCAGCATGCAGTAGGGCGCCTCGGGCTGGTCGCGCAGGCGTTCGGCGATCAGCGCCTCGGCCTGCGGGTCGCGCGGCCCCATGCGGCGCGCGGCCTCGGCCAGCCGGGCGAACAGCCCTTCGATGGCGACGCGATCCTCGTCGTTCATGGCGCGGCCCCGTGTGCAGGGCGGCCCGATCCGCCCGCCGTCAGCCTATGCCGCCATTCCCGATTCGTCGCCTGCCGACGCCTTCAGACCCAGCCCTGAAGCTCGTTCACGAGGATCGCGGTCATCATGTCGACATGGGCCGGATCGTCGTTGAGGCAGGGGATGTAGGTGAAGCTCTGCCCGCCCGCGTGCAGGAAGCTCTCCTTGATCTCCTCGTTGATCTCTTCCAGCGTCTCGACGCAATCGGCCGAGAAGGCCGGGGCCATGACGGCGATGCGCGTCTTTCCCGCCTTGGCGAGTTCGGCGACCTTCTCGACCGTGTAGGGCTTGAGCCATTCCTCCGGCCCGAAGCGCGACTGGAAGGTCAGCACCACCTCCTCGCGCGCGAAGCCCAGACGGTCGCGCATCAGCCGCGAGGTCTTGGCGCAGAGGCAGTGGTAGGGGTCGCCCTCCTTCAGATAGCGCAGCGGCAGACCGTGATAGCTGGTCACCAGCGCGTCGGGCCGATGGTCGAGGCCCGCATAGGCGCGCTCGACCGACTGCGCCAGCGCCTCGATGTAGAGGGGGTGGTCGGCGTAATGCGGGACGGTCCGGATCGCCGGCTGCCAGTTCATCTTCATCAGCGTGCGGAAGGCGTGGTCGTTGGCGGTGCCCGTGGTGGGGGCGGAATACTGCGGATAGAGCGGGAAGAACACGATGCGCTCCGCCCCGCGCTCCTTCAGCATGCGGATCGCGCCGTCGGTGGAGGGCTCGCCGTAGCGCATGCAGAAATCGACCAGCACCCGGTCGCCGTAGAGCGCCGCCAGACGCTCGCGCACCGCCTCGGCCTGCGCGCGGGTGGTGGTGAGCAGAGGGCTCTCGTCGCGCTCCTCGTTCCAGATGCCGCGATAGGCCTCGCCCGAGGAGAAGGGGCGCTTGGACAGGATTACCAGCTGCAGCAGCGGCTGCCACAGCCAGGCGGGATAGTCGATCACGCGCCGGTCGCTGAGGAACTCGCCCAGATAGCGCCGCATCGACCAGTAGTCAGTGCCCGACGGCGTGCCGAGGTTGACCAGCAGCACGCCGACTTTCGCCGGCGCCACCGGCGGATGATCGCCCGGCGCGAATTCGAGCCGGCCGAGGCCCGGCGCGTCGCGGCGGGACTGCATGTCGAGCATCGTCGGCCCCCCGATCCGTTTCCCGACCGCTACATAAGGCGGTCGGGCGGCAACGGCAAACGGGGGCGGCGAACGGGGGGGGGGCGGCAGGCGGCGTCGGCGGCCCTCGACCCTCAGGGCAGCGGCGCGCCCGTCATCTGGTGTAGCTGGCGCACCGCCCCCTCGGGCAAGCGCAGCGCGGCGGCGAGCGCGCGGAGGTAGGCGCGCTCGGCCTCGGTGTCGATGTCGATGGCCAGGATCGAGGCGGCATAGGCCTGCGCCGCCAGTTCCGGCGTGCCGGCCTCGGCGGCGATGGCCTGGGGGTCGGCGGGGGTTTCGAGTTCGGCTTCGATGAAGGCCTTCTCCGCCGGGGTGATCCCGCCATCGTCCGCCTTGGCGAGAATGCGGTCGATCTCGGTCTGGTCGATGCGCCCGTCGGCCTTTGCGGCGCCGATCATCGCCCTGAGCACGAGCCGTTCGGCGCCCGGGGCCATCAGTTCGGCGGCATGCGCCGGATCGGGCGCCGCGACGGGCGCCTGCGCGGATTTCGCATAGGCCTGCAGGGCGCTCATCGCCAGCGTGCCTAGAACGGCCATGGCCGAACCGCCAAGCGCGCCTCCGCCCGGGATCGCGCCGGCCGACCTCTGCCCGCCGCCGAGCATCGCGCCCAGCATGCCGCCGAGCGGGTTCGTCCCCGACGCGGCCTGCCCGCCGCCGCCGAGCACGGCCCCGATCAGCCCCCCCAGCGGGTTGGCCCCCGCCTGCCCGCCAATCTGTCCGGCCGCCTGCCCGCCGCCGAGGATCCCCCCGAGCAGCGCGCCGAGATCGCCGCCCCCGGACGCCGCGCCCGACCGGGCTGCGCCCGGCTGCCCGCCGCCGAGCAGCGCCCCGAGCACTTGTTCGACGCCGCCGATCCCGGCCGCGGAACCGCCGAAGTTCTGCAGTCGGCCATGGGTCTGCCCCGCCATGCCCTGCTGCAGCATCTGTCCGATCACATTGGCGAAGCTCATCCCCGTCTCCCTGTCTCGGCGCGCCGTTTCCCCGGACCGCCCTGCCGGCAGTCTAATACGGAACGCGCATGTCCGCTCGCCTTCCGTCGCCGCCCCCGATCGCGCATGGTCGCAGCCATGGCCGACCGACCCGAAATCCTTTGGCCGCTGTTCGCTGCCGCGCAAGACCTGCCCGGGATCGGTCCGCGGACCGCCGCGCTGCTGGCCCGGCTGGGTATCGCGCGGCCGCGCGACCTGCTGTTCACCCCGCCGGCCTCCGTGGTGGACCGCCGGCCGCGCCCCAGCGTCGCGGGCAGCGCCGAGGGCGAGACCGTCACGGTCGCGGTGGCGGTGGGCGCGCACCACCCGCCGCGGGCGAAGGGCAAGCCCTACCGCGTGGCGGTCCGCGACGAGGCGGCCGAGTTCATGCTGGTGTTCTTCCGCCCGCAGGAGGACCGGTTGCGCCGCATCCTGCCCGTCGGCGCGCGCCGCATCGTGTCGGGCCGTGTCGAGGTCTTCGATGGCGTGCGGCGGATGACGCATCCCGATCACGTTCTGGACCCCGACGACCCTGCCGGCCTGCCGGATTTCGAGCCCGTCTACCCGCTGACCGAGGGGCTGGGCGCCCGGACCATGGCGCGGGCGGCGCGCGAGGCCGCGGCGCGCGCCCCCGATCTGCCGGACTGGATGGATCCCGCGGTCTCGGGCCCCCGGGCCTGGCCGTCCTGGCGCGCGGCGGTCGCGGCGCTGCATGCGCCCGACGGCCCCGCGGCGCTGGCCCCCGGCGCGCCGGCGCGCGACCGGCTGGCCTATGACGAGCTGCTGTCGCACCAGCTGGCGCTGGCGCTGGCGCGCGCGGACCGCCGCCGCGGCAGGGGTCGGGCGTCCGCGGGCGACGGACGTCTGCGCGCGCGGGCGCTGGCCGCACTGCCCTTCGCGCCCACCGCCGCCCAGCGCCGCGCGCTGGACGAGATCGCCGCCGACATGGCGTCGCCCCACCGCATGAACCGCCTGCTGCAGGGCGATGTGGGGTCGGGCAAGACGCTGGTCGCCTTCCTCGCCATGCTGGTCGCGGTCGAGGCCGGCGGGCAGGCGGCGCTTATGGCCCCGACCGAGATCCTCGCGCGCCAGCATGCCGAGGGGCTGGCGCCGCTCGCCTGCGCCGCGGGGGTGCGGATGGCGCTGCTGACCGGCCGCGACAGGGGCGCGGCGCGCGCGCAGGCGCTGGCGGCGGCCGCCGCCGGCGAGGCCGACATCGTGGTCGGCACCCATGCCCTTTTCCAGCAGGACGTCGCCTTCGCCGACCTGCGCCTTGCGGTGATGGACGAGCAGCACCGCTTCGGCGTGCGCCAGCGCATGGAGCTGGGGGCCAAGGGCCTCGGCCCGGACGGGGTCGGCGCGGATGTGCTGGCCATGACCGCCACGCCGATCCCGCGCACGCTGGCGCTGGCCAGCCACGGCGACATGGACCTGTCGGTGCTGGACGAGAAGCCCCCGGGCCGCCGTCCCGTGGACACGCGGCTCGTGCCGCTGGCGCGCCTGCCGGACGTGGTCGAGCGCCTGCGCGCGGCGCTCGATTCGGGGCGCCGCGCCTACTGGGTGTGCCCGCTGGTCGAGGGCTCCGGGCAGACCGACCTGACCGCCGCCGAGGCGCGCGCGGCCGCCCTGCGCCTGCTGTTCGGCGAGGCCGTCCGCCTTGTGCACGGCCAGATGCCGGCTGCGGCGCGCGACGCCGCGATGGCGGATTTCGTCGAGGGACGCGCGCGCCTGCTGGTCGCCACCACGGTGATCGAGGTCGGGGTGAATGTGCCCGAGGCCAGCATCATGGTCATCGAGCGCGCCGAGACCTTCGGCCTCGCGCAGCTGCACCAGCTGCGCGGCCGGGTCGGGCGCGGGGCCGAGGCGTCGACCTGCCTGCTGCTGTACGGGCCGCTCGGCGAGACGGCGCGGGCGCGGCTGCGCGCGCTGCGCGACACCGAGGACGGGTTCCGCATCGCCGAGGAGGATCTGCGCCTGCGCGGCCCGGGCGACCTGCT
>DAIPIU010000059.1:0-16723 GCA_036770645.1 Rubrimonas sp.
GGGCGCGGCGGCGGATCGGGGGCGCGGACGACGGCGTGCTGCCGCTGATCAACGTCGTGTTCCTGCTGCTGATCTTCTTCATGGTGGCGGGCCGGATCGCCGTGGGCGACCCGTTCCGCGTGCAGGCCCCGCGCGCCGCGCTCGAGGGGCCGGGGCGCGCCGAGGACCGGCTGCTGATCGTGGCCGCGGACGGGCGCCTCGCGCTCGACGGCGCCGAGATCGCGCGGCCCGCCCTGCCCGGCGCGCTCGCGGGCGCGACGCGGCTGCGGGTGAAGGCGGACGCGGCGGCCGACAGCCTGGCCGTGGCGCGCCTTCTGGCCGAGCTGCGCGCGGCGGGCGTGACCGAGGCGCGGCTGATGGTGGAGAAGCTGCCGTGAGACGCGCGCTGGCGCCGGCGGCTCCGCCCGCGAAGGGTGCCGGGCGATGAGGGAGCTCGGCGCCCGTCACGCGGCCTTCGGCGCGCTCGCCGCGCTCGCCCTGCACGGCGGGGCGCTTTGGCTGGCCTTCCGCGCCGAGCCCAGTTCGGGCGCCATGGCCCCCGGCGTCGCGGGCCTCGACGTGGCCTTGGGGCTGTCCGGCGGCGCTCCGGGCGCCGCGGGCGAGGCCGTCGCCGCGACCGGCCCCGAGGCGGCCGCGGACGCCGCGCCAGAGACGGTTGAGCCCGCCGACGCCCCGGCCGAGACCGCCGCGCTTGCAGCACCCGAGGCGCCCCCCGTCGCCGCCGAACCACCGCCGCCCGAACCCGAGGCCGCCCCCGTGCCGCCGCAGGCCGCCCCGCCCCAGCCGCTCGCCGACGTCCCGCCGCCGGAGGCGCCGCCCGTCGCCGCCGAGCCGCCCCCGCCGCCCGAGACGCACGACATCGCCGACGCGCCCCCGCCCGAGGCCGCGGAGGTTCCGCCCGAGCCGTCGCCGGACGCGCCCCAGCCGGAGCTCGCCGAGGCCCCGCCGCCCCCCGAGCCGCAGGTCGTCCCGCCACAGGCCGCGCCGCCCCCGCCGCGCCCGCGGCCCGCGACCGTCGCCCGGCCGCCAGCGGCCGACACGCCCACGCGCGCGGCGCAGGCCCCCGCCCGCGCCGCCCGGCCCCGCACGGCGCAGACCCCGGCGCGCGCCGCCGCGCCCGTCGCCGCCCCGGCCGCCAAGGCCGCCGCCGGGGCGGGCGGCGCCTCGGGCGCGACCGCGGCCCCGCGCGCGGGCGACGGCGCCGCCGACGCCCCCCTCTCCGGCGGCGACCCCGGCGCCCGCCGCGACTACGCCGCCCGCGTCGCCGCGCTGCTCGCCCGCGCCAAGCGCTACCCCGAAGCCGCCCGCGCCCGCCGTCAGCAGGGCCAGGGCCAGCTCGCCTTTACCCTCGACGCGCAGGGCCGCGTCGTCGCCGCCTCCCTGCGCCGCAGCACCGGGCACGGCCTGCTCGACGCCGAAATCCTCGCCCTCCTGCGCTGCGCCGAACCGCTGCCCCCCATCCCGCCCGAGACCGGCCGCGAAACCATGGAGTTCGTCGTCCCCGTCGACTTCGCGCTCAGGTGACTTTGCGCGGCATGGCGATGACCCTTTCCCCGCTCAGAGTTGTTACGTAATAACATACGGACGCCGACGGCGGAGTCGCGCCGCGGCCAGCCCCCAGCCCGCGGCCGGACCGCCCAGACCGAGGATGAACCCTTGCGATCCAGTCTTTTCGCGGCCCTCGCCGCCGCTCTCCTGCTGACGACCGCGCCCGGCGCGCTGGCGGACGGGCCGCTGCGCGTCGCCGCGGCCTTCGAGATCGTGTCTCCCGACCCCACCACCAGCGGATCGATCTTCACGCGGATGTCCATCGCCGAGACGCTGGTCGAGGTGGACGCCGAAGGCCGCCTCGCCCCCGGACTGTCCACCGGTTGGCAGGTGAGCGCGGACGGGCTGACCTGGCGCTTCGCCATCCGGCCGGGCGTGCGCTTCCACGACGGCGCGCCGCTGACCGCCGAGGCCGCCGCCCGCGCGGTGGAGATCGCGCGCGCCAAGCCCGGCCTGCTGACGCGCGCCCCCATCGCCGCCATCGCGGCCGAGGGGGACGCGGTGGTGGTGACGCTGACCGAGCCGCTGTCGGCGCTGCCCGCCTTTCTCGCCGAATACCGCTCGCAGATCCTCGCGCCCGCCTCCTATGGCGCGGACGGCATGGCCACCGCCGTGATCGGCACCGGCCCCTACAAGGTCGCGACCCTGACCCCGCCGCAAAGCCTGACGGCGACCGCCTTTCCCGGCTACTGGGGTGCTGCGCCCGCCATCGCCGAGGTGTCCTATGCCGCGGTCGGGCGGGCCGAGACCCGGGCGCTGATGGCCGAATCGGGCGACGCGGAGTTCGTCTACGGCCTCGACCCCGCCACCGTGACGCGGCTGCGCGAGTCCGAGGCGGTCAGCGTGCTGTCGGCGCCCATCCCGCGCTCGCTGCTGCTGAAGGTGAACGCGGCGCATCCCTTCCTGAACGCGCCCGAGGCGCGGCGCGCGCTGAGCCTCGCCATCGACCGCGCGGGGCTGGCGCAGGCGATCCTGCGCTATCCGCAGGGGGCGGGCCAGCTGTTCCCGCCCTCGGTCGCGGGCTGGCACGACCCCGCGCTGGCGCCGCTCGCCCATGATCCGGCCGAGGCGCGGCGCATCCTCGAGGGGCTCGGCTGGCGGCCCGGCGCCGACGGCGTGCTGGAGCGCGGCGGCGCGCGCTTCGCCCTGACGCTGACGACCTATCCCGACCGGCCCGAGCTGCCGCTGGCCGCGGCGGTGCTGGAGCGGATGTTCCGCGACATCGGCGTGGCCGTGACCATCGACAGCACGAATTCGTCGGAGATCCCGGCGCGTCACGCGGCAGGCACGCTGGAGCTGGGGTTGCTGGCGCGCAACTTCGCCCTCGTCCCCGACCCCATCGGCACGGTCATGCAGGACTACGCGCCCACCGGCGACTGGGGCGCCATGGGTTGGGAGAACCCCGGCTTCGTCGATCTGGTCGGCCGCATCGCCCGCGGCGAGGCGGGGGACGCGGCGCGGGCGCAGGCCGTGGCGATCCTTCAGGAAGAGCTGCCGGTGATCCCCATCGCCTGGTATCAGCAGACGCTCGCCGTCTCGAACCGCGTGACCGGCGCGTGGATCGACCCCTGGGAGCGGACTTTCGGCCTGCCCGCGATCCGCCGGGCGAAGTGACGCCGCGATGGGGCTGCTGTCGCGGGCCTTGCAGGCGCTGACCGTCGCGCTGCTGGTGGGCGTGTCGACCTTCGCCATGATGCGCGCCCTGCCCGGCGACGCGGCGTGGCGGATCGCTGCGGGGCGCTACGGCTACGACAACGTGGACGCGGCCTCGGCGGCGGCGGTGCGGGCCGAGCTGGGGCTGGGCGGCCCGGCCCTGCCCGCGCTGCTGCGCTGGCTGGGGGACATGGCGCGGCTCGACTTTGGCGTGTCGCTGGTGTCGGGGCAGCGGGTGGCGGGCGAGATCGCCCACCAGCTGGGCGCCTCGGTCCAGCTGGCGCTGGCGGCGGTGCTGCTGTCGCTGCTGATCGGGCCGCCGCTGGGGGTGATGGCGGGACTGCGGCCGGGCGGGGCGCTGGACCGCGCCCTGCTGCTGGCCGCGACCGCGCTGAAGGCCGCGCCGCAGTTCCTGCTGGCGCTGGCGCTGATCGTGGCGGTGTCGGTCGAGCTGCGCTGGCTGCCCGCCGCGGGGCACGGTCAGGCGCGCCACTTCATCCTGCCGTCGCTCGCGCTCGCGCTGGGTCTGGCGGCGGTGTCGGCGCGCATCGCGCGGGACGCGATGGCGCAGGCGGCGGGGTCGGTTTTCTGGCGCTTCGCCGAGTGGAAGGGGCTGTCGCGGGGGCAGGTGCTGCGGCGGCACGGGCTGCGGGCCATCGCGGCGCCGATGCTGACGCTGTTCGGGCTGCAGTTCGCCACGCTGGTCGAGGGGGTGGTGGTGGTCGAGACCATCTTCGGCTGGCCGGGCATCGGCCATGCGCTGGTCCACGCGGTGTTCTCGCGCGACGTGCCGGTGGTGCAGGGGGCGGCGCTGACGCTGGGCCTCGGCTTCGTGGCGGTGAACGCGGCCATCGACCTGGCGCTGCGCCGCATCGACCCGCGGGGGGCGGCTTGAGCCCGGCCGCCGAGGCGGATTCGGCGCCCGGCTCCACGGGTTTCCGCGTCGGCGCGGCGCTGGTGGCGCTGACGCTGGGTTTCGGGCTTGTCGGGCCGCTGCTGGTTCCGGGCGACCCGTTCGCGCAGGCGCTGACCAAGGCGCTGGCGGGGCCGGACGCGGGGTCGCCCTTCGGCTATGACCATCTGGGGCGCTCGCTCTGGCACCGGCTCGCCCATGCGCTGCGCCTGTCGCCCGCCATCGCGGGGGCGGCGGTGGCGACGGCGGGGGCGGCCGGCCTGCTGCTGGGGGCGCTGGCGGCGGCGCGGGGCGGCTGGGTCGACCGGGCGCTGTCGCTGCTGGCCGACGCGCTGCTGGCGCTGCCGGGGCTGCTGCTCGCGCTGATGGCGCTGGCGGCGACGCCGGGGACGGCGACGGGGTTCTGGGCGGGGCTGTCGCTCGCGCTCTGGGTCGAGTTCTTCCGGCTGACGCGGGCGACGTCGCGCGCCGTGCTGGCCTCGCCTGCGGTGCAGGCGTCGCGGCTGCTGGGCTTCGGGCCGCTCTATGTGCTGCGCCGCCACCTGTGGCCCGAGATCGCGCCGGTGCTGCTGACCGCCGGGGCCTTCGGGGCGGCGAGCGCGATCATGGCCATCGCGGCGCTTGGGTTCGTCAGCGTCGGGATGCGCGCGCCGACGCCGGAGCTGGGGCTGATGATGGTGGAGCTGCTGCCCTACTGGCGCGAGGCGCCCCATGCGCTGCTGACGCCGGTGCTCGCGACCTTCGCGCTGCTGCTGGGGCTGACGCTGATGGCCGGGGGGCGGCGGGGATGAGCCTGCTGTCGGCCGACGCGGTGACGGTGCGCGACGCGGCCGGCCGCACGCTGGTAGGGCCGGTGTCGCTGCGGCTCATGCCGGGCGCGCCGCTCGTGGTGCTGGGCGAGACCGGGTCGGGCAAAAGCCTGCTGGCGCAGGCGCTGATGGGGACGCTGCCGCCCGAGCTTTCGGCGCGCGGGCGGGTGGTCGTCGAGGGCGCCGCCCATGACGCGGCGCGGCCCGAGGGGTTCCGCCCGCTCTGGGGCCGCAGGCTCGCGGTGCTGCCGCAGGAGCCGTGGCTGGCGCTCGACCCCCTGATGCGCGCCGGGGCGCAGGTCGCCGAGGCCCATGCGCTGGTGCGCGGGCTGGGCGCGGCGCGGGCGCGGCGGGCGGCGGCGGACGATCTGGCGGCGCTGGGCCTCGGGGCCGAGGCGGCGCGGCGCCATCCGCACGAATTGTCGGGGGGCATGGCGCAGCGGGTCGCCTTCGCGGCGGCGCGCGCCGGGGGCGGGCGCATTGTCATCGCCGACGAGCCCACCAAGGGCCTCGACGCCGCCCGGCGCGCCGACGTCGCGGCGCTCCTGACGCGGGGCCTCGAAGGCGGCGGGGGACTGCTGGTCATCACCCACGACCTCGCGCTGGCGCGCATGATCGGCGGCGGGCTGATCGTGCTGCGCGAGGGCGCGGTGGTCGAGACGGGGGCGCTGGCGGAGGTGTTCGCCCGGCCCCGCGCCGCCTACACCCGCGCGCTGCTGGACGCCGACCCGGAGCGCTGGCCGCCCCGCCCCCGGCGCGCGGGCGGCGCGGCGGTGGTGGAGGCGCGCGGCCTGACCGTGGCGCGCGGCGGGCGGACGCTGGCCGCGGGCGTGGACCTGAGCGTGGCGGCGGGGACGGTGGTCGGCCTGTCCGGCCCGTCGGGCTGCGGCAAGTCGAGCCTCGGCGACGTGCTGCTGGGGCTGTGCCCGCCCGCCGCGGGCGCGGTGCGGCGGGCGGCGGACGCCCCGCCCACGTCGTTCCAGAAGCTGTGGCAGGACCCCGTGGCCGCCTTCGCGCCCCGCCGCACGCTGGGAGCGACGCTGGACGACGCGGCGCGGCGCTTCCGGCGCGGCGGCGCCGCGGTCGGGGCGCTGCTGGAGCGGCTCGGGCTGGACCCGGCGCTGCTGGCGCGCCCGCCGGCGCAGGTGTCGGGGGGCGAGCTGCAGCGGCTGGCGCTGCTGCGCGCGATGCTGGCGGCGCCGCGCTTCCTGTTCGCCGACGAGCCGACCTCGCGGCTTGATCCGGTGACGCAGCGGCAGGTGATCGGCCTGCTGACGGGCCTTGCGGACGAGGGCTGCGCGGTCCTGCTGGTCAGCCATGACGCGGCGCTTCTGGACCGCGCGGCCGACCGGCGGTTGCGCCTGTGGGAGGGGGCGGCGGCGCCCGCATGAGGCCGCGCCGGGACGCCTGCGCCCGGGTGGAACGCGCTGTGGACGGCTCTGGGCCGCGTCCCGTGGGAGGCGAACGAAGCGTCCGGACTCGGACGCCTACTCAAACATATGTAAATTCTAGGAAAAAACGTAAACTCGGTTTCCTTGCCGAGGCGGGCGGCCCGGCGCCCCGGCGGTCAGCGCGCGAGGGCGCGGGCGACGGGGGCGCTCGGGGCGATCCGCGCCGCGCAGTCGGCCGCGGGGACGAAGGCGCCGCCGATGCGGCAGGCGCCGATCACCAGCGTCAGGTCGGCCTGCGCGCAGGGGGCGTTCGGCGTCTCGAACAGCGCCTCGGCCGCGCCGCCCGCCGCCACGTCGCGGAAGGATGCGCCGCGGCTGCGGCCCACGGATGCGCCGTCGCGGGTCAGGATCAGATGGCCGGCGATCTCCTCCATCGCCTCGGCGCCGCGGTTCTCGAGCCGCAGCGTCGCGCCGCAGTAGTACTCGCGCATCCCCGTCGCCGCGAGCGACAGGCGCCAGTCGCCCTCGCCCGCGAAGGACGCCAGCGCGGCGACCCCGGCGGCGGCCGCGGCGGCCCCTGTGGCGAGGCGCCGCGTCACGGGGCTCATGCGCCCTCGACCGGCGTGAAGCCCTCGAACTGGGGATGGCCGAGGTAATGCACCTTGCTGTCGCCCGCGCGGGCGTGGGCCTCGCGGAAATGCTCGGACCGGGTCCAGTCGAGGAAATGCGCCTCGCTCTCCCAGACGGTGTGGGAGGCGTAGAGGCTGTGCTCCCCGGTCCTGGGGCCTTTCAGCAGGTGGAACTGGCGAAAGCCCGGGACCTCGTCGAGGCGGGAGCGGCGGGTGCGCCACACCTCCTCGAAGGCGTCCTCCGATCCCGGCGCGATGCGGAAGCGGTTCATGGCGATGTACATGGTCGGTCTCCTGGCTGGGTGTCGCGGTCAGCGCGCGGCGGCGCGGGGAAGGGCGGCGCGGGGCGCGAGGTCGGGGGCGATCCGCAAGGCCCCGTCGGCGCGGCGGTCCACGGCGACGGCCGCGCCGTAGACGCGCGACAGGCGGGCGGCGTCGAACACCGCGGCGGGCGGGCCGTCGGCTACGACGCGCCCCTCGGCCATCAGCGCCACGCGGTCGGCGAAGGCGGCGGCGAGGGTGAGGTCGTGCAGGACCGCGAGCACGCCCGCGCCTTCGGCGGCGGCGCGCCGGGCGGCCTCCATCACCGCGACCTGATGGGCGAGGTCGAGGCTGGCGGTCGGCTCGTCGAGCATGAGGCAATGGCCGCCGCCCTGCGCCCGGCCCGCGGCGAGCTGGGCGAGGACGCGGGCGAGATGGGCGCGCGCGCGCTCGCCCCCCGACAGGCGGTCGGCGCGGCGGTCCGCGAGCGCCGAGACCCCGGCCGCGGCCATGGCCTGCGCGGCGATGGCGTCCGCGTCGGCGTGGGGCGGGGCGATCCCGGCCCCCAGCGCCACGAGGCCCGCGACGGTGAAGGGCGCGGCGAGCGCGGGGTCCTGCTCCAGCACCGCGCGCCGGACGGCGAGGGCTGCGGCGCCGTGGGCGGCGAGCGGGCGGCCGAACAGGGTCGCGGTCCCTGCGTCGGGGCGCAGGTCGCCCGCGAGCACGCCCAGCAGGCTGGACTTGCCCGCGCCGTTCGGCCCGCAGACGGCGACAAGCTCGCCGGGGGCGAGCGCGAGGCTGACGCCCGCGAGCGCAAGGCGGCCGCCGCGGCGCAGGGTGGCGTCGCGCGCCTCAAGCATCGGCGCGCCGCAGGCGGGTCAGCAGCAGCCACAGGAAGAACGGCCCGCCGATCAGGCTGGTGGCCAGCCCCACCGGCGGCTCGGCCGGGGGGACCGCGAGGCGCGCGGCGAGGTCGGCCGCCAGCAGCAGCGCCGCCCCGAGCAGCGCCGCGGCGGGGGCCAGCAGCCGGTGCGACGGGCCGACCATGAGCCGCGCCAGATGCGGCGCCACCAGCCCGACGAAGCCTATGGGACCGGCCGCGGCCGTGCCCGCGCCGACCGCGAGCGCCGACCACAGCGCGACAGTGCGCTTGGCGCGCTCGACGTCGAGGCCCGCGTGGAAGGCCGCGCGCTCGCCGATCTGGAACAGGTCCAGCGCGCGCGCCATCCGCGTGAGGCCCACGCCCGCGGCGGCGATGCAGAGCGCGGCCAGCGCCGCCTGCGTCCAGCCCGCGCCGCCGAGGCCGCCCATGCTCCAGAAGGTGAGATCGCGCAGCTGCCGGTCGTCGGAGACGTAGACCATCACGCCGATGCCCGCCCCCGCGATGGCGTTCACGGCGACGCCCGCGAGGATCAGGGTCGCCACTTGCACGGCGCCGGCGCGGCGCGCCACGCCGAACACGAAGGCGGTGACCACCGCGCCGCCCGCGAAGGCCGCGACCGGCAGCAGCCAGGGGCGCAGGGGGACGGGGATCTCGGCGATCAGCGCGCCGCCCAGCACGATGGTCGCCACCGCCCCGAGCGCGGCGCCGGCCGTGACGCCGATCAGGCCGGGGTCGGCGAGCGGGTTGCGCAGCACGCCCTGCAGCGCCACCCCCGACAGGGCGAGGCCCGCGCCGACCGCGGCCCCCAGCGCCACGCGCGGCGCGCGGATTTGCCCGACGATGGCCTGGGCGCGCGCGTCGGCCTCGCCCGCCAGCGCCGCCAGCACGTCGGCCGGCGACAGCGCGACCGGCCCGAGCGCGAGCCCCGCCAGCGCCAGCGCTGCGGCGAGCGCGCCCAGAAGCGGCAGGACCATCGCGGCGGACGGACGCCGGGGCCGCGCGGGCGCGGCGGTGCGGCCGGGGCGGGCCGTCACGGGATGCGCGGTGACGGGGTGCGCGGTCATGGGGCGAACCTGAGGCCCGGATGCAGCGCGGCGGCGAGCTCGGCGACGGCCTCGGGCGTGCGGGGGCCGAAGCCCAGCAGCTTCAGCCCGTCCATCACCACCACCCGCCCCGACCGGCCGGCGGGCGTATCCGACAGGCCCGCCGCCGCCAGCGCCTGCGCGCCGCCGCCCGCGGCCTCGGCGGCGTGGGCGGGCAACAGCGCGACCTCGGGCGAAAGGCCCAAGGCCGCCTCGGCCGACAGCGGCTTGTAGCCGGTGAAGTCGGTGACGGCGTTGCGGCCGCGGGCGAGCGCGATCATGGCGTCGGCGGCCGTGCCGGTCCCCGACGCGATGGGGGCGCCGCGGCCGACCGAGATGAGGAACAGCACGGTCGGGCGCGTCTGGACCGCGTCGAGCGCGGCGTCGAGCGCGGCCAACTCGGCGGCGACCTGCGTCGACAGCGCCGCGGCCTGCGCCTCGCGCCCCAGCGCGGCGCCGACGAAGGCGATCTTGGCGGCCACCGCCTCCATCCCGTCGCCCGGCGGCCCGGCCATGACCGCGACGCCCGCGGCGCGCAGTTGATCGAGCGCCGCGTCCGGCCCCGCGGCGGGGCTGGCGAGCACCAGATCGGGCGTCAGCGACAGCGCGCCCTCGGCCGAGAAGCGGCGCATGTAGCCGACCTTGGGCAGCGCCGCCGTCTCGGGCGGCCAGACGGCGGTGTCATCGGCGCCGACGAGCCGCCCGCCCGCCCCCAGCGCGAAGGCGATCTCGGCCAGATCGCCGCCCAGCACCAGCACCCTCTGGCCAGCCGCGCCGTGCGCGGGCGGGGCGAGGCAGGCGCCGAGGGCGGTCAGCAGGGCGCGGCGGCGGGTCAGCACGGGCCGCGCTCCGGCAGGGCGGCGACCAGCGCGCGCCAGTCCGCGCGCTCGGCCTCGCCGGGCGGGCGTTCGCCGAAGATCTGGAGGAAGCAGAAGCCGTCCGCGTCGAACAGCTCGACCGAATGGACGTCGCCGCGCAGCGAGGGCTTGCGCACGGCCCAGGCGCCGACGATCCGGTCGGTGCGCAGGTGCAGGTTGAAGCGGGGGTCGAGCACGTTGATCCACGGCCCCATCGGCTCGATAAGATGGACCGGGCCGCTGTGGATCTGCACGCAGCCGCGGTTGCCGACGAAGATCATGAGCGGCACGCCGTCGGCCGCCGCGCGCTCCAGCGCGAGACGGGCGGCCTCCGGAGCGAGCGGGCGGGTGAACGCGGGCGCGCCGAGGCGCATGGCCTGCGCGCGGCCCGCGCCGAAGCGGCGCAGCAGGCCGAAGAAGTCGTGGCTGTGCTCGAGCGCGGCCCAGCCGGCGCGCAGGCCGTCCGCGTCGATGGCGGCGTCGGGTCGTTCGGCCTCGGGCGGCGGGGCGGGCGAAAACGCGGGCGGCGCGGCGGCGGGGTCGGCGTGGGCGTCCACCCGCCGCTCCCAGGCGGCCGGGTCGGTCGCCCCGGTGGCGTAGACCTTGTGGACCGCCTCGCCGTGGGCGTCGAACACCTGGAGCGAGCGGCGGGGGCCGGACGCGCCGTCTTCGGTCAGGGCGTAGGCCGCGGCCCAGTGGCTTAGGAACAGGCGCAGGTCGATCTCGCCCAGCGTCTGGCCCATGGCGCCGTGGAAGGACGGCGCGGCGTAGGCGCCGTGTTTTTCATGCACGCAGTGGTCGTTGCGGGTCAGCGCCATGACCTCGCCGACCGCGCCCAGGCCCTCCAGCAGCAGGCCGAAGCCCTGCGGGCCGTCGGGACGGCGCAGCGCAACCGCCTCACCGCCGAGGCGGCGCGCCTCGGTCAGCGCGCCTTCGGATACGCCGAGGCTTTCGGCGCCGTCGCGCGCCCGCGGCGGGCGGGGCGCGGCCGCCAGCAGGCTGCGCCAGCGGCGCAGGAGATCGCCGCGGGGGTCTTCAGCCGGGGCGGAAGCGGTCAGGGCCATGGCGGGCTCCTCAGAAGGTGAAGGCGGCGGCAATCTTGAAGCTGCGGCCCGCTTCGGGCAGGCCGTTGGGATAGATGGTGAAATCCTCGTCCAGCACGTTGTCGACGCCCGCCTGCAGCAGTGCGCCCGCGAAGGGGCCGCGCGCGGGGCGCCATGAGGCGAACAGGTCGAGCGTCGCAAAGCCGTCCGACGCCTCGGTCCCCTCGGGCACGTCGTCCTGCTCGGCGGCCAGCGTGATGCGCCCGCCCACCTCGACGCCGTCGAGCGGGCGGTAGCCGCCGACGAGGTTCAGCCGGTCCTGCGGGACCGAGCCGAGCGGCTCGCCGTCCGCGCCCTCGCCGCGTGGCAGCATGGCGCCGAGGCCCGCGAACCACAGCCCTGCGTCGTAGCGCGCCTCAGCCTCGAGGCCCCATAGTTCGGCGTCGACGTTCTCGGTGCGGGTGGTGCCGCCGACCACGAGGCCCACGCCGGGGACGAAGGTCGCGGTGGAGAAGTCGATGAAGGTCACGCGCTGGTCGACGAAATCCTGCACGTCGGCGTAGTAGCCGCCGACCTGCAGCGTCAGCCGGTCCCCCGCCGTCAGCACGTCGCGCCGCTGATGGCGCGCGCCGACCTCGATCTGCGTGGCGCGCTCGGGCTCGAGGTCGGGGTTGGGCACGAAGCTGTTGACGCCGCTGAAGCGCCGCCCCGGCCCGAGGCCGAAGCCCGGCGTCGAGAAATGCACGCCGTCGGTGTAGAGTTCGGTCAGCGAGGGGGCGCGGAAGGCGCGCGAGACCGAGCCGTAGACCTGAAGGGTCTCGACCGGCCGCCAGCTGACGCCGAAGCGGGGCGAGATCTGGTCCTCGCTGCGGTCGTCGAAGGCGGCGCTGTCGGGGGCGAGGTCGAAGCGGTCGAAGCGCACGCCGGGGATCAGCTCGACGGCGTCGGTCACGCGCACCGTCGCCTCGACGAAGGCGGCGGAGAAGTCGACCGCGGCGTCGGGAAACTCGGGGCGCGCGGCGCCGTTGCGGCGGCCGGTCTGCTCGTCGCGATAGGCCTCGACGCCATTGACGAAGGTGACTGGCAGGCCCAGGTCGGCCTGCGAGCGGTTCACCAGATCGAGGCCGAAGGTCGTGTAGCCGGTCTCGTCGGCGCGGCCGTCGAAATCGCGGTCCTCCTCAACCGTGGTGTCGTTGAAGTAGACCAGCGTCGAGAGGTCCCAGAACGCCGAGCCCGCGGGCGCGTAGTCCCAGCGGCCCCGCAGCGTGCCGACGGTGGCGTCGCGGTCCACCACGTTCTCGAGCGACGCGGCGGCGTTGGCGTTCGGCGGCGTCGTGCCCTCGTCGGCGTAATACGCCCCGGTCACCTCGAAGCGGTGGGACTCGCCCGCGTTCACCCCGAATTTCCCGAGGCCGTTCAGCACGTCGATCTGGCTGTCGCGGATGTCGTCGCCGCCGCCGTCCTGCAGGTCCGAGCCCTGCGGACGCCAGCCGAGGAAACCAAGCGCGTCGACTGCGCCGCTGGCGGCGGCGGCGGTGCCTGAGAAGCTGCCGATGTCGCCGTTGCTGGCGTAGCCCGCGCGGAGGCGCCCGCCCACCGTGTGGCCGGGGCGCAGCAGGTCGGCGGCGTCGCGCGTCTCGACCGCGATCACGCCGCCGAGCGCGCCCGATCCGTAGAGGGTGGAGCCGCCGCCCCGCACCACCTCGACGCGCTCGACGATGTCGGGATCGAGGAAGAAGCGGCCGCGGTGCGCCTGGTTGAAGTTGAACCGCCCGCCGTCCAGCCGCAGCACCACCTGCTCGTCGGTGAAGCCGCGGATGTTGGGCTCCTGCGCGACGCCGCGCGGGCCGCCGCCGATGCTGACGCCGGGGGCGTCGCCGATCAGTTCCTGAAACGTGGTGGCTTGCCGCCGCTCCAGCGTGTCGCGCTCAATCACCGTGACGGCCGTCGGCGTCTCCAGCAGCGGGCGGGCGTCGCGCGCGGCGGTTTCGACCAGCAGCGGCGGCAATGTGATCGGCGCCTCGGCGAAGGCGATCGATGGGGCGGCGAGGAAGACGAGGAAAGCAGCGCGCATTGATGACGTTCCGCGGTCTGGTCATGGGGACGGACGGCGGACCTCGCGATGCGGCTGGGTCGCTGAGGGCAAGCCTAGGTATCCGAGCATATTTGTCAAGAATGCGCCGGATCCGACGACGCATTGATCCCCGCACCGGCCGGGATCGACGGCGGCAGGGCATCGCGGCGGCGCTTGAGTGCGCGCGAAGGTCCGCGGCCCGGTCTTGCGGCCCGGTCTTGCGGGCCGTGGCGGCGCGCTTGACTCGGCCCCGCGGCGCGACATACCAACGTTATACTATAACAAAACCGCGTTGCCCGTCGATGCGCTCGCCGTGTCGAGCCGCCCTGCCTGCCGCGCCATGGCGTGTGGCCAACCCGCCTTCGCCGCCCGCCCGAGGAGCCTTCGATGACCGCCGACCCCGCCGACCGCCGCCTGCCCGTCACCGTGCTGTCGGGCTTTCTGGGCGCGGGCAAGACCACGCTGCTGAACCACGTGCTCAACAACCGCGAGGGGCGGCGCGTCGCGGTCATCGTGAATGACATGTCCGAGGTGAACATCGACGCCGATCTCGTGCGCGCGGGCGGGGCGGACCTGTCGCGCACCGAGGAGGCGCTGGTCGAGATGACCAACGGCTGCATCTGCTGCACCCTGCGCGACGATCTGCTGAAGGAGGTGCGCCGCCTGGCCGCCGAGGGCCGCTTCGACCACCTGCTGATCGAATCGACCGGCATCTCCGAGCCGCTGCCTGTCGCCGCGACCTTCGAGTTCCGCGACGAGGCGGGCGAAAGCCTGTCGGACGTGGCGCGGCTCGACACCATGGTGACCGTGGTCGACGCGGCGAACCTGCTCAACGACTACGCCAGCCGCGACTTCCTGCGCGACCGCGGCGAAAGCCTCGGGGCGGACGACGCGCGCACGCTGGTGAACCTGCTGGTCGAGCAGATCGAGTTCGCCGACGTCGTCATCCTGAACAAGGTGTCCGACGCCGAACCTGCCCGGCTGGACGCCGCGCGCAAGATCGTGCGCAGCCTGAACCCCGACGCGCGACTGATCGAGACCGACCAGTCCCGCGTCCGCCCCGAGGCCATCTTCGACACCGGCCTGTTCGACTTCGAACGCGCGCATGAGCACCCGCTGTGGTTCAAGGAGCTCTACGGCTTCAAGGACCATGTGCCTGAGGACGTGGAGTACGGCGTGACCAGCTTCGTGTGGCGCGCCCGCCGCCCGCTGCACCCCGAGCGGTTCCGCGAGTTCCTGCAGACCCCGCTGCCGGGCGTGATCCGCGCCAAGGGGCATTTCTGGCTGGCCACGCGCCCGGACTGGGCGGGCGAGTTCAGCCTCGCGGGTGCTCTCGCCCAGACCAAGGGCCTCGGCCACTGGTGGGCCGCGGTCCCGAAGGCGCGCTGGCCGCAGGACGAGGAGCAGCAGGCGCGCATGACGGCGCAGTGGGATCCGCTGTTCGCCGACCGCCGGCAGGAGATCGTGTTCATCGGCGCACTCGACACGATGAGCCGCCCGCGCATCGAGGCCATGCTCGAGCGCTGCCTTGTCGGCGACCCCGCCGCGCCCGCCTTCACGCCGGAGCTGTGGGCGGGGCTGCCCGACCCCTTCCCGGCCTGGGGCCGACAGGCGGCCGCGTGACGGCCGCCCCACCGGACCGCGGGCGCCCATCCGCGGACCTCACCGACCGAGCCGCGACGCCGCGACGGCGAGGAGCGTGACGACATGCGGGCGCACCCCATGACCCCGACCGGCCTACGAACGCCCGTCACGCTGCTGACGGGCTTTCTCGGCTCGGGCAAGACGACGCTGCTCAACCGGCTGCTGCGCGACGCCTCGGCGGGGCGCATCGCGGTCATCGTCAACGAGTTCGGCGAGGTGGGCCTCGACCACGACCTCATCGAGTCCACCGCCGAGGCGCTGACGCTGATGCGCTCGGGCTGCCTGTGCTGCACCGTGCGGGGCGATCTGGCGGCGACGCTGCGCGATCTGGGGCGGCGGCGGGCGGCGGGCGACATCGCCTTCGACCGCGTGGTGATCGAGACGACCGGGCTCGCGGATCCGACCCCGATCCTGCACACGCTCACTGTCGATCCGAGCATCGCGGACGGCTACGCGCTGGACGGGGTGGTGACCACCGCCGACGCGGTCACCGGCGACGCCACGCTCGACACGCAGTTCGAGGCGGTGAACCAGATCGCCATGGCCGACAGCATCGTGGTCACCAAGACCGACGTCGCGCCGCGCGACCGCACGGCGGCCTTCGAGGCCCGTCTGCGCGCGATCAATCCCGCTGCGCCGCTGCTGCGGCCGCTGTCGGCGCGCTTCGAGCCCGGCGCGCTGTTCGGCATCGGCGGGCTGGCGGCCGAGGGCGCGCCGCTGCGCGCCCTGTCGTGGCTGGGCGCAGCGGGGGCGCCGCATCTGGCGCTGGACGGCCCGCTCAGCGGGCTGAAGCTCGCCGCCAAGCGCCCCTCCGCCTTCGCCCACGACGCGCGCATCGCGTCGCTGTCCTGCGTCATCGACCGCCCCATCGCGCCGCGGATGTTCGACCTCTGGCTCGACACGCTGATGGCGATGATGGGCCATGACATCCTGCGCCTGAAGGCCATCGTCCACATCGAGGGGATCGAGACGCCCTTCGCCCTGCACGGCGTGCGCCATGTGCTGGAGCCGCCCGCGCCCCTGCCGCGCTGGCCCTCCGACGACCGCGCCACCCGCATCGTCATCATCGGGCGCGACCTGCCGACAGCGCTCATCGAGGACGGCTTCGCCTTCCTGCGCATGGCGGAGGGCGAGGCGCGGGACTTCCTCGGCCAGCCGGACGCCGCGCCGCGCGAAAGCCGGTGACGGGGTGGCGCGCTTGCAGCGCCGCAGCGCCCTGCCGGGTGGACTGACGCGCAGCGGGTCACGGTTGAGCCGCCCTTGGCGCTCGTAACCCGCTCGGAGCCGCTGGTGCCGCGTCCGGGCGTCGGCATCCCACCCCGACGGTGTTGCGATGCTACAGTATAACATTGCATTGCTGCTCGGCGCGCCCTAGATCAGGCGTGGTCGGGGAGGGTCGCTATGGGCGAGGCGCGGGCAAGGCATGCGGCGAAGGTGCTGGCCGCGCTGCGGCGCGCCGGGCGACCCCTGACCGCCTACCAGCTGCTTGCAGTCCTGCATGACGAGGGCGTCACGGCGCCGCCGACCGTGTATCGCGCGCTGGCGCAGCTGATGGCGGGCGGGGCGGTCCATCGGCTGGAATCGCTGGGCGCCTATGTCGCCTGCGGCCATGGCGCCCATGTCAACGCCCACGCTTTCCTGATCTGCGACGCTTGCGGCGCGGTGGACGAACGCTGCGACGCGCGGCTGGAGCGCGGCCTCGCCGCGCTGGCCGAGGCCGCGGGCTTCGCCGCCGCGCGCGTCGCGGTCGAGCTGCGCGGGCTGTGCCGGACCTGTCGCGCGGACGCGGCGGCCCGGGCGTGAGCGCCCGCCGCTCCCTGCTGCTCCGCTCGGCGGCCCTGCGTCTGGCGGTGGCCTGCGCGCTGTCGGTTGGGCTCTGGGCGGCCTTTTTCTGGGCGGCGGGCTGAGCCATGGCCGCGCTGCGCTTCGAGAACCT
>DAIPIU010000060.1:0-16326 GCA_036770645.1 Rubrimonas sp.
GGCTACGCGGTCGAGCTGCTGTTCACCGGCATGGACCGCGTGGTGGCGGCGTTCTCGGGCCCGCGCGAGCCCGGACCGCCGCACTGACGCGGGGGGTTTTCACGGCGCGTCCGGAGGGGTATCAACGCGCCATGATCGGTCGTTCCGCCCTTCTGGCCCTGCTGCTTACCCGCCCCTGAGCGCGGGCCTCGCGGCGCGCGCGCTCGGGGGATCAGCCTTCGCGCCGCGGGACAGCCGGAACCGATCCAAGGGAACACCGCCATGACCGACAGCACCCCCACCGCGCGCGACCGCGTGCTGATCTTCGACACCACGCTCCGCGACGGCGAGCAGTCGCCCGGCGCCTCGATGACGCTCGACGAGAAGCTGCGCATCGCCCATCTGCTGGCCGAGATGGGGGTGGACATCATCGAGGCGGGCTTCCCCATCGCCTCGGAGGGCGATTTCGAGGCGGTGCGCGAGATCGCCCGCTCCGTGCGCGGCCCGGTGATCTGCGGCCTCGCCCGCGCCAGCCGTCGCGACATCGACCGCGCCTGGGAGGCGCTGGCCGAGGCCCCGCGCGCGCGCATCCACACCTTCATCGGCACCTCGCCGCTGCACCGCGACCACCAGCTGGCGATGACGAAGGCGCAGGTGCTCGACAAGATCGCCGAGACCGTGGCCCATGCCGCCGGCCTGACCGCGGACGTGCAGTGGTCGCCCATGGACGCCACGCGCACCGAGCCCGACTACCTGTCGGAGACCATCGCCTGCGCCATCGCCAATGGCGCGACCACCATCAACATCCCCGACACGGTGGGCTACACCGCGCCGGGCGAGAGCGCGGCGATCATCCGCCGCATCCGCGAGACCGTGCCCGGCATCGAGGGCGTGACCATCGCCACGCACTGCCACAACGACCTCGGCATGGCGACCGCGAACGCGCTGGCCGCCGTCGAGGCGGGCGCGCGCCAGATCGAGTGCACCGTCAACGGGCTGGGCGAGCGGGCGGGCAACACCGCGCTCGAGGAGGTGGTGATGGCGATCCGCGTGCGCGGCGACATCATGCCCTACGAGACCGGGATCGACACGCGCAAGATCATGGCGGCCTCGCGGCTGGTCGCCGCGGTTTCGGGCTTTCCGGTCCAGTACAACAAGGCAATCGTCGGCAAGAACGCCTTCGCGCACGAGTCCGGCATCCATCAGGACGGCATGCTCAAGCATGCCGGCACCTTCGAGATCATGCGCCCCGAGGATGTCGGCCTGACCGAGAGCAACCTCGTGATGGGCAAGCATTCGGGGCGCCACGCCTTCCGCACCAAGCTTGCCGAACTCGGCTACGACCTCGGCGAGAACGCGCTCGAGGACGCCTTCCTGCGCTTCAAGGCGCTGGCCGACCGCAAGAAGGAGGTGTTCGACGACGACCTCCGCGCGCTGGTCGAGGACAGCGAGACCGCGGCCGCCAACGACCGCATCCGGCTGACGCGGCTGGCGGTTGTCTGCGGCACCGAGGGGCCCCAGCGCGCGGAGTTGACGCTCGAGATCGACGGGCAGGCCCGCAGCCACGCCACCACCGGCGACGGGCCGGTGGACGCGGCCTTCAAGGCCGTGGCGGCGCTGGTGCCGAACGAGGCGCGGCTGACGCTCTATCAGGTGCACGCGGTCACCGGCGGCATGGACGCGCAGGCGACCGTGTCGGTGCGGCTCGAGGAAGGCGGCAAGATCGTCACCGCGCAGGCCGCCGACACCGACACCATCGTGGCGAGCGTGCGCGCCTACGTGACGGCGCTCAACAAGCTGCTGGTGCGCCGGGCCAAGACCGCGCCGCTGGCGATGGGCGCGGCGGGCTGAGGGGGCCGCGCCGCCGTCAGCCCGGGCCGCGCGCGCCGGCGACCAGCGCGCGCAGCTCGGCCCGCCGGTCGTCGACCCAGTCGCCATAGGCGGCCAGCGGCGCGGCGAGCGAGGGCGCCGCCGCCGCCAGCCCGTCGCGCCGGGCATAGAGCGTGACGGCGATCAGCGCCGCCCCCGCCACCAACGCGAAGCCGGCCATGAAGGCGCCGCCCGACCGCGGGCCGGCCCCGATCGCGGGGTCGGGAGCGGGGTCGGGCGGGGAAACCGCGATCGCGGGCAGACGCGGCGCCGGGGGATCGGCCGGCCGCGAAGGCGCGGCGGCCGGCGCCGCGGCGTCATCGCCTGCCGGCAGCGGCGGAAAGGCGCGCCAGCGCCGCCCGCAGGCCCCGCATTCGACCAGCCGGCCGGCCGCGCCGACCGCCGCGTCGGGCGCGTCGTAGCCGGCGCCGCAGTTCGGGCAGGTCAGGCGCATCGGCGGTTCCCCTTCCGCAGCGGCCCCGCGCCGCCCGGCCCTTCTAGCGCCGCGCGCCGGCCCCGCCAAGGCGAGCCGCCGCCGGTCCCTGCCCCGCGCGGCGCGCGGTCTTGAGCCCGGCCGCGCGCTCTGCGATGGTCCGCGGCGTCGTCCCAGCCCCTCCCCCGCCCGAGGTCCCGCCGCCCGTGATCGAGTTCGACGCCGCCGCCTTCGCCTATGGCGCGAGGCCCGTGCTCAGCGGGGCCACGCTGACGCTCGAGCCCGGATCGATGCATTTCCTCACCGGACGGTCCGGCGCGGGCAAGACCACGCTGCTCAAGCTCGTCTATCTTTCCCTCGCGCCCACAGGGGGTTCGGTGCGCGTATTCGGCCGCGACACCGCCGGCCTGTCGCGCCGCGAGGCGCAGCTGATGCGCCGGCGGATGGGCCTCGTGCTGCAGGACTGCGACCTGATCGACCATCTGAGCGTCTTCGACAACATCGCCCTGCCGCTGCGGGTGGCGGGCGAGCCGCCCGAGCGCCGCGCCGGCGACGTCGAGGAGCTCGCGCGCTGGGTGGGCCTCGGCGGCCGGCTCGACGCCCTGCCGCCCGAACTGTCGACCGGCGAGCGCCAGCGCGTCGCGGTCGCGCGCGCCGTGATCGCCGCCCCCGACATCGTGATCGCCGACGAGCCCACCGGCGATGTGGACGAGGAGGCCGCGGCGCGCATCCTGGAGCTTTTCCTCGAGCTCAACCGCATCGGCCGCACGGTGCTGCTGGCGACCCATGACCTCGCGTTGGTGCGCAAGGCGCAGGGGCGCTCGCAGGCGCGGACCCTGCGCATCGAGGGCGGGACGGTGATCCGCGCCGGGGCCTCGCTGTGAGCCGCCGCAGCGCCGGCCGCATCGCGCCGCAGGCGGGGGTGCCGTCGCTGGTGGCCTTCGTCTCGGCCGCCATGTGCTTCCTCGCGGTCTGCGCGATCGAGGCCGGCGAAGGCGCCGCGCGCATCGCCGGGGCCTGGTCGGACGGGCTGACCGGGGCGGCGACGGTGCGCATTCCCGCGCCCGAGGGCCGGGCTGCCGCGCTGCCGGCCGCCGACGCGGCGCGCGCCGCGGTGCTGGCGCTTCCCGGCGTGGCCGGCGCGCGGCTGATCGGCGAGGCCGAGGCCGCGGCCCTGCTGGCCCCGTGGCTGGGGCCGGAGGCCGCGGCGGGCCTTCCCGCCCCCATCCTGATCGACGTCGCCCTGACCGACGCGCCGCCCACGGCGGCCGAGGCCGCCCAGCGGCTGGCCGCCGCCGCGCCCGGCGCGACCTGGGACGACCACGGGGCGTGGCGCGCCCCGCTCGAGGCCTCGGCCCGCGCCTTCCGCGGGTTGGCGCTGTGGAGCGTGGCGCTGATGCTCGGGGCGCTGGTCGCGATGGTGGTGGCCGCGGCGCGCGCCAGCCTGTCCGGTGCCGCCGCCACCGTGCGCACCCTGCGCCTGCTGGGCGCGCGCGACGGCTTCATCGCCGCGAGCTTCGACCGCCCGCTTGCCCTGCGCGCCCTGCTGGGCGGGCTGGTCGGCGCGCCCGCGGGCTGGGCCGCGCTGGCGGCGGTGCCGGCGCTGGGCCTGCCGGCGGCGCTGGGGGCCGCGGCGGCCGCGCGGGCCTGGCCCGACCCGTGGCCCGCGGTCGCGGCCCCGCTGGTCTGCGCGGCGTTGGCCTGGGGGACCGCGCGGCTGTCGGTGCTGGCGCTGATCAGGGCCGAGCGATGAGGGATGCGGCGCCGCTGCTGCGGGGCGTGCTGTTCTATGCGCTGCTCTACGGCTCGATGGCCGTATGCGGCGCGCTTTTCTTTCCCGTCGCCGTCGCCTCCGCCCCCGCGGCCCGCGCCTGCGCCAAGCTGTGGCTGCGGGGCATGTTCGCGACGCTGCGCGTCGTCGGCGGCGTGCGCTGCGAGATCCGCGGGCCGGTGCCGACCGGCCGGGCGATAGTCGCCAGCAAGCACCAGTCGATGCTGGATGTGTTCATGATCGTGAACGCCCTGCCCGAAGGCCGCTTCGTGATGAAGCGCGAACTGCTGCGCGCGCCGGTGTTCGGCTGGTACGCCACGCGCCTCGGGGCGGTGCCGGTCGACCGCGGCGGCGGCGGCCCGGCCATGCGCGCGATGACCGAGCGCATGCTGCGCGAGGCCGCGTCCTCGGGGCAGATCGTGATCTATCCGCAGGGCACCCGCGTCGCGCCGGGTGCGCGGGCCTCCTACAAGATCGGGGTGCACGCGCTGTACGAGGCGGCGGGCCTGCCCTGCGTGCTGGCGGCCACCAACAGCGGCCTGTCCTGGCCGCGCGGCGTGGCCATCCGTCCCGGCGTCGCGGTGGTGACGTTCATGGAGGCCCTGCCCCCGGGCCTGCCCCGCGCCGCCTTCATGGCGGCCGTCGAGCGGGAGATCGAGGCGGGTTCGAACCGGCTGGCCGCGGAATGGGCGGCGGGCCGGCGGACGGCGGCGCCGGAACCGGCCGGACGCTGAGCCGTCGCGACCCGACGTGGCTGATCCCGTGCCCCGCCGCCGGGAAACCGACCGCGGGCGGGGGCCCGGCGGTCGCCGCGCCTCACGACCCCGCGCCGCCCACCGTCAGCCCGTCGATCAGCAGCGTCGGCTGGCCGACGCCCACCGGCACGCCCTGCCCGTTCTTGCCGCAGGTTCCGATGCCCGGATCCATCGCCATGTCGTTGCCGATCATGCGGATCCTGCGCATCGCGGTCGCCCCGTCGCCGATCAGCGTCGCGCCCTTGACCGGGCGGCCCACCACGCCGTCCCTCACGCGGTAGGCCTCGGTACAGGCGAACACGAACTTGCCGTTGGTGATGTCCACCTGCCCGCCGCCGAAGCCGACGGCGTAAATGCCGTCCTTGACGCTGCGCACGATGTCGCCCGGGTCGGCCTCGCCGCCCAGCATGATGGTGTTGGTCATGCGCGGCATCGGGATATGGGCGTAGCTCTGGCGGCGGCCGTTGCCTGTCGGGGGCACGCCCATCAGCCGGGCGTTCTGGCGGTCCTGCATCAGGCCGACCAGCACGCCGTCCTCGATCAGGGTGGTACGGTTGGTCGGCGTGCCCTCGTCGTCGAAGGACAGGCTGCCGCGACGGTCGGGGATGGTGCCGTCGTCGACCACCGTCACACCCTTGGCGGCGATGGGCTTGCCCATCAGCTCGGTGAAGACCGAGGTGCCCTTGCGGTGGAAATCGCCCTCGAGCCCGTGGCCGACCGCCTCGTGGAGCAGGATGCCGGGCCAGCCGGCCCCCAGCGCGACCTCCATGACGCCCGCGGGCGCGTCCTCGGCCTCGAGGTTGACCAGCGCTATGCGCAGCGCCTCCTCCGCGCCCGCGCGCCACGCCTCGGGGGCGATGAGGCCGTCATAGCCGACGCGCCCGCCGCCGCCCCAGCTTCCCGTCTCGCGTCGGCCGTCCGTCTCGACGATGACGGAGACGTTGAGCCGCGTCATCGGCCGCGCCTCGGCGAGCCGCAGCCCCTCGGGGCGCAGGATCTCCACCTCCTGCACGCCGCCCGACAGGCTGACCGACACCTGCACCACGCGGGCGTCGCGGGCGCGCAGCCAGTCGTCCATCTCGCGCAGCAGCGCGACCTTGGCGGCGAAGGACGGCCCTTCCAGCGGATCGATCTCGGCATAGAGGCGGCGGTTGGTGCCGGGGGGCGGGTCGGCCAGCACCCCGCCGCCCCCGGCGGCCGCCAGCCGGCAGGTCTCGGCCGCCCGGCGCAGCGCCGCCTCGGAGATCTCCGTCGCGTGGGCATAGCCCGCCGCCGGCCCGCGGACGGCGCGCATCCCGAAACCCTCCGACGCGTCGTAGGAGGCCGCCTTCAGCTTGCCGTCGTCGAACACCAGCGACTCGCTGCGCCGCCGCTCGAGGAACAGCTCGCCGTCGTCCGCCCCCTCGGTCGCCTTGCGCAGGATCAACAACGCCGCCTGTTCGTCCAGGTGCGTGGCGAAGGGCCGGAAGCGATTGGCATCGTTCAGCATTGTCGGGCGCTCCTGAAGGCGGCGGACGGCGGCGCGGCGTCGTGACGCGCCGCTGCGGCTTGGCGCGCCGGGCGGGTTGGTGTCTGTCGCGCTACAACGAAGCTAGGGCGCGGGGCACCTTGTGGGAAGCCGTGCCGGCCTGTTCGACGACAAGAGGCGCATCTCCATGCTGAAGGCGTTCACCGCAGCGGCGGCGGCCACGGCCGCGAGCCTTGTCCCGCTTCCCGGCGCGGCGCAGGACATCGGCCTTCCCCGGCCTGCGCAGGTCGGGTTCCAGCCGCCCGCGACGGAACTCGCGCGCGACCTTCAGGCCATGGACGACCTGCTGCTCTACATCATCACCGCCATCGTGCTGCTGGTGACGGGGCTGATCATCTACTGCGTCTGGAAGTTCGACGCCCGGCGCAACCCCACGCCCAGCCGCTTCACCCACAACGCCGCGGTCGAAGTGGTGTGGACGGCGGTGCCGGTGATGATCCTCGTCGCCATCGCCTTCCCGTCGCTGAACCTGCTCTACAAGCAGCTGACGATCCCCGAACCCGAGCTGACCATCAAGACGGTGGGCAACCAGTGGTTCTGGTCCTACGAATACCCGGACTACGAGATCGAGTTCGACGCGCTGATGGTCGCCGGCGGCTACGCCACTTGGGACGACGTGATGGCGTCGGAATCGGGGCGCGCCGAGGTCGAGGAATACGGCGTCACCCGCGACACCTGGCTGCTGGCCACCGACGAGCGCGTGATCGTGCCGGTGGACACGGTGGTGAAGGTGCAGATGACCGCCAACGACGTGATCCACGCCTGGACCGTGCCGTCCTTCGGCGTGAAGATGGATGCCATCCCCGGTCGGCTGAACGAACTGTGGTTCAAGGCCGACACGGTCGGCACCTATTACGGCCAGTGCTCCGAGCTCTGCGGCGTCGCCCATGCCTACATGCCGATCCAGGTCGAGGTCGTGACGCGCGCGCAGTTCGACGAATGGGTCGAGGCCAAGCGCGTGGCGCAGGGCCTCGAGCCCCAGTCCGTGCGGCTGGCGCAGGCGGCGCAATGAGCGCCCGCGCCCTCGCCGCCGCTGTCGCCGCGCCCGAGCCCGAGGCGTCGCTGCGCGACTGGTTCGCGCTGCTGAAGCCCCGCGTCATGTCGCTGGTGATCTTCACCGCGCTGGTGGGGCTGATCGCGGCCCCGGTGGCGGTGCACCCGCTGGTCGCGCTGGCGAGCGTGCTGTGCATCGCCGTCGGGGCCGGGGCGTCGGGCGCGCTGAACCAGTGGTACGACGCCGACATCGACGCGCGGATGAAGCGCACCGCCGGCCGCCCCGTGCCCGCGGGCCGCATCGCGGCGGAGGAGGCGCTGGGCTTCGGCCTCGGGCTGTCGCTGCTGTCGGTGATGACGCTGGCGGTGGTCGCAAACCCGCTGTCCGCGGCGCTGCTGGCCTTCACCATCTTCTTCTACGCCGTGGTCTACACGATCTGGCTCAAGCGCCGGACAGCCCAGAACATCGTCATCGGCGGCGCGGCCGGGGCCTTCCCCCCGATGATCGGCTGGGCCGCGGCCACGGGCGGGGTGTCGGCGGAAAGCCTGCTGATGGTGCTGGTGATCCTACTGTGGACGCCCGCGCATTTCTGGGCGCTGGCGCTGTTCACCCAGGGCGACTACCGCGCCGCCGGCGTGCCGATGCTGCCGGTGGTGGCGGGCGAGCGCGCGACGCGCCGGCAGATCATGCTCTATGCAGTTCTGACCGCGGCGGCCTCGACGGCGCTCGCCTTCACGAGCGTCGGCGGGCCGGCGACGCTGGCGGCCGCGCTTGCCGCCAACGCCGCGCTGCTGTGGCGCTGCGCGGCGCTGCTGGGCCGCGACGGGGCGTCGGCGGCGGCCGACCGCAGCCGCGCCGAGAAGAAGGCCTTCGCGGTGTCGATCCTCTACCTGTTCGGCCTGTTCGGGGCGGTGGCCGCCGATGCCATGCTCGGCGGGCCGCCGGCCTTCTGGCCGCTGCTGTTCTGAAAGGGCGCGCCATGCTGCACCGCGAGCACGACCTGCACCGCCGCCGCCGGGGCCGCAACCTCGCCGTCCTGCTGGGCCTCGCCGCCTTCGCCGCGCTGATGTTCGGCGTCACCATCGTCAAGCTCGGCGGCAACGCCGGCAACCCCTGGGGCTGACGGGCATGGACCGGCGCGCCAACCTGCGGACGCTCGGAGCCCTTTCGGGCGTGGTGGTCGGCATGGTCGGCATGGCCTTCGCCGCCGTGCCTCTCTACGACCTGTTCTGCCGCGTCACCGGCTTCGGCGGCACCACCATGGTGGCCGAGTCCGCATCCGACACCGTGCTGGACCGCACCATAAAGGTGCGCTTCGACGCCTCGACGCTCGACATGCCGTGGAAGTTCAAGCCCCAGCAGCGCCAGATCGAACTGCGCATCGGCGAGCAGGGGCTGGCCTTCTACGAGGCGCACAACCCGACCGACCGCCCGATCACCGGCACCGCCTCCTACAATGTCGCGCCCTATTCGGTCGGGGCCTATTTCGCCAAGCTCGAATGCTTCTGCTTCATCGAGCAGACGCTGCAGCCGGGCGAAACGGTGGTCATGCCGGTCAGCTTCTACGTCGACCCCGCCATCGTCGAGGACCGCGAGGCCGGGCGCGTGCCGGTGATCACCCTGTCCTACACCTTCCACGAGACGCCCGACAGCCGGCGCCTCGCCGCCGCGCCTGCGGCAACCGAGACCCGCTGAGGAGGAAGCCCGCCATGGCCGGCGCGAAGAACCACGACTACCACATCCTGCCGCCCAGCCCCTGGCCGGTGCTCGGGGCGATCTCCGCCTTCGCCATGCTGCTGGGCGCGGTGTTCATGTTCCACGACCGCGGAGCCTTCCTGTTCGGCGTGGGCTTCCTCGGCGTGCTCTACACCATGTTCGTCTGGTGGTCGGACGTCGTGAAGGAAAGCCGCGTCGGCGACCACACGCCGGTGGTGCAGATCGGCCTGCGCTACGGGATGCTGCTGTTCATCATGTCGGAGGTGATGTTCTTCGCGGCCTGGTTCTGGAGCTTCTTCAAGCACGCCATCTACCCGGCCGGCGGCGTCTGGCCGCCCGACGGCATCGAGACCTTCGATCCCTGGCACCTGCCGCTGATCAACACGCTGATCCTGCTGACCTCGGGCGCGACCATCACCTGGGCCCACCACGCCCTTCTGGAAGGCGACCGCAAAGGCCTGAAGAACGGGCTGCTGGCCACCGTGGCGCTGGGCGCCATCTTCACCGTGTTCCAGGCCTACGAATACAGCCACGCGCATTTCGGCTTCGCCGGCAACATCTACGGCGCCAACTTCTTCATGGCGACCGGCTTTCACGGCGCGCACGTCATCATCGGCACAGTGTTCCTCGGCGTCTGCCTGTTCAGGGCGATGAAGGGGCACTTCACGCCCGACAAGCACATCGGCTTCGAGGCCGCCGCCTGGTACTGGCACTTCGTCGACGTGGTCTGGCTGTTCCTGTTCGCCTCGATCTACATCTGGGGCCGCTGACGCCGCCATGAGCGCGGCTTCGGGCGGGGGCGGCGCGGGGCGTCGCCCCCGCATCCTTTTCGTGGCCCTGTTCACCGGGGCCGGCTGCGCGGTCCTGCTGGGGCTTATGGTCTGGCAGATCCAGCGGCTCGCGTGGAAGGAGGGGCTGATCGCCACGCTCGAGGCCCGCCTCGCCGCGGCCCCCGTCCCCCTTCCCGCCGCCCCCGACCCCGCGCGCGACGAGTTCCTCCGCGTCACCGTGGCGGGCCGCTTCACCGGCGCGACCGGAAGCCACGGCTTCGCGGACGCCGCCCATCTCACGACGATCCGCCCCTGGGGCGCGGGCTACCGCCTGATCGCGCCGTTCCGGACCGCGGAGGGGCGGCTGATCCTCGTGGACCGGGGCTTCCTGCCGCTGGCGGAGAAGAACGAGGGCGGCCGCGCCGCGCGGCCGACCCCGGCGCCGCAGGGCCCGGTGATCCTGACCGGCGCGCTGCGCTGGCCGCAGTCGGCGGACTGGTTCGCGGCCGGCGGCCAGGGCCCGGCCGACAATGTCTGGCTGTCGCGCGACCTCGCCGCTCTCGCGCCGCTCTGGGACGCCGAGCCGGTGCTGGTCGTGGCCGAGACCCCGACCGCCGTCGACCGCTGGCCTGTCCCCCGTCCCCTGACGGTCGAGCTGCCGAACGACCATCTCGGCTATGCCGTCACCTGGGGCGGGCTTGCGGCCGTCTGGGCGCTCATGGGCGCCGCTTTGCTGCGCAGGGAATGGCGGCGCGGGGCGATTTCGGCCTGATGAACCTGCCTCTCCGCGGCGTGATTGCCGCCGGAACGGGCATGGCCGCCTGCATTGCCCCGCGCCGCACCCGGGTCTATGAGTGTTTTGCGATTGCGAGGAAGCCCATGCGTTACGTCAGTACCCGCGGTTCGGCCCCGGTCCTGCCCTTCGAGGAGACGATGCTGACCGGGCTGGCCCGAGACGGGGGCCTCTATGTGCCGGAGACCTGGCCGCGCCTCGCGCCCGACGCCTTCGCCGCCCTCGCCGGCAAGTCCTACGAGGACGCCGCCTTCGCGGTGATGCGCCCCTTCATGGGCGAGACCTTCACGGACGACGAACTGCGCGGCCTCATCGCGCAGGCCTATGCCGGCTTCGGCCATCCCGCGCGCTGCCCGCTGGTGCAGATCGACGCGAACGACTGGCTGCTCGAACTGCACCACGGCCCCACGCTCGCCTTCAAGGACGTGGCGATGCAGCTGATCGGGCGCATGTTCGCCCTTGTGCTGGGGCGGCGCGGCGCGCGCGCGACCATCGTCGGGGCGACATCGGGCGACACCGGATCGGCGGCGATCGAGGCCTTCCGCGGCAATCCCGCGGTGGACGTGTTCATCCTCTACCCGCATGGCCGCGTGTCGGAGGTCCAGCGCCGCCAGATGACCACCGCGGCCGAGGGCAACGTGCACGCCTTGGCGGTGGACGGCGATTTCGATGCCTGCCAGGCGCTGGTGAAGGCGATGTTCAACGATTTCGCCTTCCGCGACGCGCTCAACCTTGCGGCCATCAACTCGATCAACTGGGCGCGCATCCTCGCGCAGACCGTCTATTACGTCACCGCCGCGGTGGCGCTGGGGGCGCCGGCGCGGCGCGTGTCGTTCAGCGTGCCGACGGGCAATTTCGGCGACGTGTTCGCGGGCGAGGTGGCGCGCCGGCTCGGGCTGCCTATCGAGGCACTGGTGATCGCCACCAACCGCAACGACATCCTCGACCGCACGCTGCGCACGGGGCGGCACGCCGTGGCCGGGGTGCGGCCCACCATCTCGCCGTCGATGGACATCGAGGTGTCGTCGAATTTCGAGCGGCTGCTGTTCGAGCTGTACGACCGCGACGGGGAGACCGTGGCCGAACTGATGGGCACGCTGAAGCGCGGCGGCTTCACCCTGAGCAACGCGGCGCTCGACGGGCTGCGCCGCGGCTTCGCGTCGGGGCGCTGCGGCGAGGCCGAGACGGCGGCCGAGATCGCGGCGATGCGCGCCGCGACCGGCCTTGTGGTCGATCCGCACACCGCGGTCGGGCTGAAGGCCGCGCGCGACAACCGCGGCGACCCCACGGTGCCGATGGTGACGCTGGCCACCGCGCACGCCGCCAAGTTCCCCGACGCGGTCGAGGCCGCCTGCGGCCTGCGCCCTGCGCTGCCGCCGCGCATGGCCGACCTCTACGACCGGCCCGAGCGGATCGTCCGGGCGCCCAACGACCTCGCCGCCATCGAGGCCATCATCCTGGAGGGCGTGCGCGCATGAGCGTGAACCTCGACATGCTGCCGAACGGCCTGCGCGTGGCGACCGAGCGGATGCCGGGGGTCGGCTCGGCCGCCATCGGCATGTGGGTCTCCGCCGGCTGCCGGCACGAGGCGCCCGACCAGAACGGCGTGGCGCATTTCCTCGAGCACATGGCCTTCAAGGGCACCGCCACCCGCAGCGCCGCCCGCATCGCCGAGGAGATCGAGACGGTCGGCGGCTACCTCAACGCCTACACCTCGCGCGAGACCACAGCCTATTACGCCCGCGTGCTCGGCGAGGATGCGGGCCTGGCGATGGAGCTGATCGCCGACATCCTGCGCCGCCCCCGCTTCGACGAGCCCGAGATCGCGGTCGAGCGCGGCGTCATCCTGCAGGAGATCGGGCAGGCGCTCGACACGCCCGACGACGTGATCTTCGACTGGCTGCAGGAGGTCGCCTATCCCGGCCAGGCGATGGGCCGCCCGATCCTCGGCCCGCCCGAACGCGTGTCGGCCTTCGGCGCGACGGACCTGCGCAGCTTCGTCTCGGGCCATTACGCGCCGGAGCGCATGGTCCTGTCCGCGGCCGGTGCCGTCGACCACGACGACATCCTCGCCATGGCGGAGCGCCTCTACGGCGACATGGTTCCCGGCCATCCCGCGCCGGTCGAACCCGCGCGCTTCCTCGGCGGCGAGCGGCGCGAGGTCAAGCGGCTCGAGCAGGCGCATCTGGCGCTGGCCTTCGAGGCCCCGGCGCAGGCCGACGAGGGCGCCTATGCCGGACAGGTGTTCGCGACCCTCCTCGGGGGCGGCATGTCCTCGCGCCTGTTCCAGGAGGCGCGGGAGAAGCGCGGCCTGTGCTACACGATCTTCGCCCAGGCTTCGGCCTATGCCGACACCGGCAGCCTGACCGTCTATGCCGGCACCGGCGCGGGCGAGATCCGGGCGCTGGGCGACCTGATCGTCGACGAGATCCGCGCCTGCGCCGAGCGGCTGTCCGAGGACGAGGTGGCCCGCGCGCGCGCGCAGCTCAAGGCCGGCATGGTGATGGGGCTGGAAAGCGCCTCGAACCGCGCCGAGCGCATGGCGCGCAGCCTGCAGATCTGGAGCCGCGTCCAGCCGCTGGAGGAGACGGTAGCGAAGATCGAGGCCGTCGATGTCGCCGCCGCCCGCGCCGTGGCCGAGCGCATCTGCGCCACCGCCCGGCCGGCGCTGGCCCTCTACGGCCCGGTCCGCAAGGCGCCGGGGGCGGAGGAGATCGCCGCCCGCCTCGCCGCCTGAGAGGATGCGAACGATGCCCGCCGGCGCAGAACGGAACGACAGGCCTTCCGCGCCCCCGGGGAGACCCGTTCCGCGTCCTCGATCGACAACCGAAGACTGAGCCATGGTGTTCCTGCGCCGCCGCGCCGCGGGGCCGGTGCTGCGCACCGAGCGGCTGATGCTGCGGCCGCCCGAACTCGACGACCACGAAAGCTGGGCCGGCCTGCGCCGCGACAGCGAGGGGTTCCTCACGCCGTGGGAGCCGGCCTGGGCGCGCGACCACCTCAGCGGACGCGCCTTCCGCGAGCGCGTCTACTGGGCCTCGCGCGCCATCGCGGAAGGCCGCGCCTACCCGCTGTTCGCCTTCCGCGTCAGCGACGGAGCGCTGGTCGGGGCGGTGACGCTCGACAACCTGCGCCGCGGCCCGGCGATGAGCGTGACGGTCGGCTACTGGGTGGGCGCGATCCATGCCCGGCGCGGCTACATGCGCGAGGCGCTGGGCGAGGTGATGGCCTATGCGTTCCGAGACCTCGGCCTCAGCCGCATCGAGGCCGCCTGCCTGCCCGACAACGCGCCGTCGCGCGCGCTTCTGGAACGCTGCGGCTTCAAGTATGAGGGTGTCGCGCAGAGCTACCTCCAGATCGCCGGCCGCTGGCGGACCCATGTGCTCTACGCCGCCCTGCGCGACGACCGCAGGGGAAGGACCGGGACCGGCGCCGGGGAGGACATGCCATGAAGCTGCTGCGCTACGGCCCGCCGGGGGGCGAGAAGCCCGGACTGCTGGGCGAGGACGGCGCGATCCGCGACATCTCGGGCGCGCTGGGCGATCTTGCCGGCGACACCGTCTCGTTGCGCGCGCTCGATGCGCTGCGCGGCCTGGATCTCGCTCATCTGCCGGTCGTCGACGGCACGCCGCGCATCGGGGCCTGCCTCGCGGACGCGCCCAACATCTTCTGCATAGGTCTCAACTACGCCCGCCATGCCGCGGAAACGGGTGCGAAAATCCCGGCCGAGCCCATCCTGTTCAACAAGGCGACCTCGTCGATCGCCGGCCCGCACGACGCGGTGACGATCCCGCGCGGCAGCACGTCGACCGACTGGGAGATCGAGCTGGGCGTCGTGATCGGCCGCCGGGTCGAGCAGGTGTCGGAGGCCGAGGCGCTGTCCTGCGTCGCCGGCTACTGCACCCTGAACGACCTGTCCGAGCGCGACTGGCAGAAGGACCGCGGCGGGCAGTGGGTCAAGGGCAAGTCCGCGCCCGGCTTCTGCCCCATCGGGCCCTGGCTGGTGACCGCCGACGAGGTGCCGGACCCGCAGGCCATCCCGCTGTGGCTCGACTTCAACGGCGAGACCATGCAGCTGTCCTCGACCGCCGACATGATCTTCGGCGTGGCCGAGATCATCGCCTACATGAGCCGCTTCATGGCGCTGCGCCCCGGCGACGTCATCGCCACCGGCACGCCGGAGGGCGTGGGGCTGGGCATGAAGCCGCCGCGCTATCTGCGCCCGGGCGACATGATGACCTGCGCGGTCGAAGGGCTGGGCGAGCAGCGCCTGCCCGTCATCGCCCATCCCGACGACGCGGGCTGACGGTTCATCGCAGCGGCAGGTCGAGCGGCAGCCGCGACAGCGGCTCGGCCGCGCCGTCGGTCACCAGCGCGGTGCGGCCCAGCGTCATGGCCGCGCCCGTGTCGCTGTCCATCAGGATCATGTGCAGGAAGAACACCATGCCGGGGGCCAGCACGGTCGCGGCCCCGGCATTGAACATCTGCGGCTCCATCCAGGACGGCGTGAACCGCGCCCCCAGCGCATAGCCGCAGGCGTTCAGCCGCGCATGGCCGTAACCGGCGGAGTCGAAGGCGCGCGCATGGGCGTCGAACACCGCCCCCATGGTCGCGCCGGGGCGCAGCGCGTCCTCGCAGGCCAGCAGGGCGTCGAGGCAGACCGCGTGCATCGCGACGTGCTCGGGGCGCGGCGCGCCGATGATCACGGTGCGCATCAGCGCCGCGTGGTAGTGCCCCGACACGCCCGCCCATTCGAGGGTCAGCTGGTCCCGCGCATCGAGGCGGCGCCGCCCGGAGGCATAGCGGCACAGCAGCGCCCGCTCGCCCGAGCCGATGATGGTCTCGTTGGCGGGATAGTCGCCGCCGCGGCGGAACATCTCGCCCTGCATCGCGGCGAGGATCGCGCCCTCGTCGGTGCCAGCGCCGATCAGCGGCCAGGCGGCCTCCCACGCGGCATCGGCATGGCCCGCCGCGGCGCGGACATGGCCGAGCTCGGCCGGGCTTTTCACGAGGCGCAGCGCCGGCACGAGGTCCGACGCCTCGACGAGCGTCGCCGCGCCCGCCAGCCTGGCCTCGAGCAGCCGGCCATTGCGCGCCGTCAGCCCGTGCGTGTCGGTCTCGACGCCCAGCCGCGCGCCGCGCAGGCCGAATTCGTCGAGCAGCGCGGGCAGGCTTTCGGTCGGGTCGACGCCCTGCCCGTCGGTCCAGATCCGCACATCCGCGATCAGCGAGGTGAGCCGCGCCTGACGCAGGTCGGCCGAGCGGGTCAGCAGCGTCATCCCGTCATGGCGCAGCAGCAGCGTCTGGAAGAAGCAGTAGCCGAAGGTGTCGTAGCCCGTCGCCCAGAACTGGCTGTCGGGCGCGAACAGCAGCATGGCGTCGAGCCCGCGCGCCGCCCTTGCGCTGCGCAGCGCGGCAAGCCGGCGGTCGTATTCCGCGCGCTCGAACAGCATCACAGCGTCAGCGGCACGACCGCCTGCGCGTCCCAGCTCAGCCGCACCGGATCCTCCCAGACGACGGTCTGGCCCTGCAGGCGCACGCGGTTGGTGCGGGCGACGCGGGCGATGGCGCCGTTGGCGAGACGCACGCGGTAGATCGACATGTCGCCGAGATAGGCGATGTCCTCGACGACGCCGTCGATGGCGTTCTCGGTGGCCGGCGCGGCCTCGTCCAGCCGGTCGAGCAGCAGCTTCTCGGGGCGCAGCGCCACGGCGATGG
>DAIPIU010000061.1:0-14731 GCA_036770645.1 Rubrimonas sp.
GCGCCGCGCCTGTCAGGTGGCGCTGCCCCGAGCACTGGATCGCGCCGCATGTGGACCGTCCCGAACCTGCTGACCCTCGGCCGCGTCGCCGCCGCGCCGCTGGTGGCCGTGGCGCTGGCGCTGGGCTGGGGCTGGGCGGCGCTGCTGCTGTTCGCGGGGGCCGCGGCGACCGACTGGCTCGACGGAAGGCTGGCGCGGGCCTGGGGGCAGGAGAGCGCCTTCGGCCGCATGCTCGACCCCATCGCGGACAAGGCGATGGCGACCATCGCGCTCGCGGCGCTGCTGGGGGTGCACGGCATGCCCCCGGCGCTGGTGCTGCCCGTCGCCGCGATCCTGCTGCGCGAGACGCTGGTGGCGGGGCTGCGCGAGTTCCTGCAGGGCGCGGCGGTCCTGTCGGTCACGCGGCTGGCCAAGTGGAAGACCGCGGCGCAGCTGACCGCCATCGCCGTGCTGCTGGCGGTCGAGCCGCTGCGCGGCGCCGGCGCGGCGCTCGGGGAGGCCGCCTGGGCCGGGGGCCTCGCGCTGCTGTGGGTGGCGGCGGCTTTGACGGCCGTGACGGGCTGGGACTATTTTGCCAAGGGCGCGGCGCTGATCGCGGCGCGCGACGGCCGGGAGGGGCGCGGGTGAAGGTCCTGTATTTCGCGTGGCTGCGCGAGCGCATCGGCGCCTCGCGCGAGGATGTCGAGACGACGGCCGCCACGGTGATGGATCTGGTCGAGGAACTGCGCGCGCGCGAGCCGCGCTACGAGGCGGCCTTCGCCGATCTCGCATCGATCCGGGTGGCCATCGACCAGGAGCTGTCGGATTTCGCCGCCCCGCTGGCCGGCGCGCGCGAGGTGGCGTTCTTTCCGCCGGTGACCGGCGGATGACGCGGCTGACCGTCCGGGTTCAGGCCGAGGATTTCGACCTCGGGGCCGAGGTCGCGGCGCTGGGCGCGGGCCGCACCGACATCGGGGCGGTGGCCACCTTCACGGGGCTGGTGCGCGAGATCGCGCCGGGCGGCGGCGGGGCGATGACGCTCGAGCACTACCCCGGCATGACCGAGAAGGCGCTGTCGGCCATCGCGCGGGAGGCGGCCGGGCGCTGGCCGCTGGCCGCCGCGACCGTGATCCACCGGCACGGGCGGCTCGCCCCCGGCGACCGCATCGTGATGGTCGCGACCGCCAGCGCCCATCGCGCGGCGGCCTTCGAGGCCGCCGCGTTCCTGATGGACTATCTCAAGACCCGCGCCCCCTTCTGGAAGCGCGAGGAGGGCGCGGACGGGCGCGCCGGCTGGGTCGCCGCCCGCAGCGCGGACGACGCGGCCGCCGCCCGCTGGGATACGGGCCCCGCGCGCTGAGGCCGGGACGCGGGCGCCGTCACGAGGCCCGGTCAGGGGGCCCGGTCAGGGGGCCCGGTCGCGGCCCTCGAGACAGGCGATGCGCCGCTCCGCCGCGTCGCGGGCCGCCTCGGCCGCGTGAAGCCGCAGGGTCAGATCGGCGATCTCGGCCGCCGCGGCCGCCTCGTCGGGCCGGCGCCGGCGCCACAGCGCGCCCAGCAGCCAGCCCAGCGCGACGCACAGCAGCAGAAGCGCGGCGATCGCCGCGGCGAGGACAAGGCGGGTCATGGCGCCTCCGGGGGCTCTGGCGCGACACGGAAGGCGATGCGCCTGTTGCGCGCCCGCCCCTCCTCGGTCGCATTGTCCGCCACGGGCTCCGCCGCGCCGTAGCCGCGCGCGCCGAGGCGCGCCGGATCGGCCCCGCGGGCGATGAGCGCCGCGCGCACCGCCTCGGCCCGCGCCTGCCCGAGCCGGCGGTTCGCCGCCGCGGGGCCGCTGTCGTCGGTGTGGCCGCCGATCTCGACCGACACGCCGCCGCACGCCTCGAGCGCCTCGGCGACGCGGTCGAGCGCGGCGGACGCCCCGGGGTCGAGCGCGGTGGCGCCGGTGGCGAAGGTCAGCGCCCCGCCGCCCCCCGCATCCTCCAGCGCCTCGGCGCAGGCTGCGGCCGAGAGGGGCTCGGATACCGCGGGGGCCGGGGGCGCGACGGTGACGCGGACATCGGCGCGCCAGCCCTCGCCGAGCGCCGGCGCGAGCGCTGCCTTCGCCGCGTCCGCGCCGCCCCCGGCCGCGGCGACGCCGCGCAGCGCGACGGCGCCCGCCCGCACCATGAGCTGCCCGCCTTCGAGCGCGGCGAGGCCGTCCAGCGCCCCCAGCGCCGCGGCGCGCCAGCCCTCGGGGGCCGGCCCATCGGCGACGGCGCAGCGGTGCTCGACATTGTCGGGGCCGAACAGCGCTGCGGCATAGGACAGCAGCGCCGCGCGCGTCGGCGCGTCGGGGACGGTTCCGCGGATCAGCAGGCGCCCCTCGCGCAGCGATGCCCCGAGCCACGGGCCCCCGGGATCGGACCCGGCGGCGTCGGGCGGCGCCTGGCCGGCGGCGGGCGCGGCGCCGTCCCCGGCGGAGAGGCTCAGCGTCACGTCCCAGCCCTCGTCGCCCAGCCGCCCGGCCGCGGTCTCGATGGCGGCGCGGGCGGCCGCATCGCGCGGCGCGCCCGTCACCGACAGGCCGCGCGCGCTGACGGCGACGACGCCATGCGCGAGCGCCTCGGCCGCGGCCTCGACCCCCGCCGCCGCGACCGGCCAGCGCGCGGGCGTCGCCGCGGCGCCCGCGGCGGACCGGTCCACGACCGGCACCGCGCCGCCCACCGCGCGCCGCAGGCGGGCCCGGGCGGCCGGGTTTGCCGCGTCCCCCTCGATGAGCGCGCCCTCGGGGCCGAGCGTCACGGTGACCGCGCCCTCCCAGGGCAGGTCGGGCCGCCGCGGCGGCGGGGCCGGGGCGAGCGACAGCTCGTCGAGGACGGTCACCCAGCGTCCGGCCGCGGCGGCGTCGGCGAGGGCCTCGCGCGCCGCGTCGAAGTCGGGGGCGGCGCCGGACAGCGTCAGGCGCAGCCCGTCGGCCGAGACCGACAGCCAGGCGCGCCCCGCGGCGGCGGCCAGCATCCCGGCCCGCGCGGCCGCGCGCCGCTCGATCTCGCCGGCCGCCGTCCAGCCGATCGCCGCCGCGGCGGCGGCGAAGGCGCACAGGGCGGCGGCGATGGCGGGTCGTGCGGGCATGGTCGGCCTGCGCGGCGAACGGAGCGGGCTGTCTCGGCCCTTGCGCCGGTGCTGTCAACATTGCGCAGGCCGCGCGCTTCGGGCTTAGCTTCGCGGACCGCGCAGCCGTCGCCCGCGCGCAGGGAGGGCCGACCATGTCCGACGGGCCGCCGCCGGGCTTCGCCAATTTCCGCCGCCAGGGCTTCCTGCGCTGCGCCGTCGCCGCGCCGGACCTGCGCCCGGCCGACCCGGCCTTTAACGCCGCGGGCATCCTCGAGGCGGCGCGGCGGGCGGCGGGCGAGGGCGCGGATCTGCTGCTGACGCCCGAACTGGGGCTGTCGGGCTATGCCATCGACGACCTGCTGCAGCAGGCCGCGCTGCTCGACGCCGTCGAGGCGGCGCTGGCGCGGCTGGCCGACGCGACGGCGGGGCTGCACCCGATGCTGCTGGTCGGCGCCCCGCTGCGGGCGGGCGGGCGGCTGCACAACTGCGCCGTGGCGCTGAAGGGCGGGGCCATCCTCGGGGCGGTGCCGAAGAGCCACCTGCCGAACTACCGCGAATTCTACGAATCGCGCCAGTTCGCCCCGGCCGCCGCGGCCGTGGTCGACCGGATCGAGCTCGCCGGCCGCGCGGCCCCGTTCGGGACGGACCTGATCTTCGAGGCGCGCGACCTGCCCGACTGCGCGCTGGCGCTGGAGATCTGCGAGGACGTCTGGACGCCGATCCCGCCCGCCGCCCGCGCCGCCATGGCCGGGGCGACGGTGGTCGCCAACCTCTCGGCCAGCAACGCCGCCATCGGCAAGGCCGACTACCGCCACGCGCTGTGCCGCGTGACCTCGGCGCGCCAGATCTGCGCCTACCTCTATTCCGCCGCGGGGCGGGGCGAGCCGACCACGGATCTGGCCTGGGACGGCCACGCCATGATCTACGACATGGGCGAATTGCTCGCCGAAGCCCCGCGCTTCAGCGACGAGGCCCCGCTGATCCTCGGCGACGTGGACCTGCGCCGCATCGCCGCCGAGCGGCGCCAGACCGGCAGCTTCGCCGACTGCGCGCGCGAGAACCCGCCGGCGCGCCCGTTCCGCCGCATCGCCTTCGACCTCGGCGGAGACCGGGAGGCCGATCTGGGGCTGCGCCGGGCCGTGTCGCGCTTTCCCTTCGTGCCGGACGACCCCGCCCGGCTCGACGCGCTGTGCGACGAGGCCTATGCGATCCAGGTGGACGGGCTGCGCCAGCGCCTGAGCGCGAGCGGCGTGCGGCGGGCGGTGATCGGCGTCTCGGGCGGGCTCGACAGCACGCAGGCCCTGCTGGTGGCGGCGCGCGCCATGGACCGGCTCGGCCGGCCCCGCAGCGACGTGCTGGCCTACACGCTGCCCGCCTTCGCGACCTCGGCGCGCACCCGGGCGCAGGCCTGGGCGCTGATGCGCGCGCTCGGGGTCACGGCGGCGGAGGTGGACATGACGCCCGCCTGCCGCCAGATGCTGCGCGACCTCGGCCACCCGGCGGCGGACGGCGCGCCCGTCTACGACGTGACCTTCGAGAACGTGCAGGCCGGCGCGCGCACCTCCTTCCTGTTCCGCGCCGCCAACCTGCATGGCGGCCTGGTGGTGGGCACGGGCGATCTGTCGGAGCTGGCGCTGGGCTGGTCGACCTATGGCGTGGGCGACCACATGAGCCATTACGCCGTCAACGCCTCGGCCCCCAAGACGCTGATCCAGCACCTGATCCGCCGGGTGGCCGCGCGCGGCGACTTCGGGGCGGAGGCCTCGGAGGCCATGCGCGCCGTGCTCGAGACCGAGATCTCGCCCGAGCTGGTGCCGGGCGACGGCGACGCGCCGGCCCAGCGGACCGAGGATGCGGTCGGCCCCTACGCGCTGCAGGATTTCGCGCTGTTCCACATCGTGCGGCACGGATTCGCGCCCTCGCGCGTGCTCTACCTGCTGTGGGAGGCGTGGCGCGACGCCGGGCGCGGGGCCTGGCCGCCCGGCCTGCCGGAGGCCGATCGGCGGGGCCATGATCTCGCGACGCTCGAACGCTGGCTGCGGGTGTTCCTGCGCCGATTCTTCGGGGGCAGCCAGTTCAAGCGCAGCTGCGTGCCCAACGGCCCCAAGATCAGCTCGGGCGGATCGCTGTCGCCGCGGGGCGACTGGCGGGCCCCGTCGGACGGGGATGCGGCGACATGGCTCGCCGAACTCGACGCCGCGCTGGGCAGGACCGGCTGAGGCTTGAGGCTTTGTTCACCGCGCCTGCCCTAGCGTCGGTTCCGAGACCGACCGACCGCACACCGGACCCGCGATGATCGCCCAGGGCGCCACCCTTTCCGAGATCGCCGAAGCCCTCGAGGCCGCGGGCGTCGGCGTGTTCCTCTACGAGGGCGCGCGGCAGACCGAACGCTGGCTCGCGGGCGAGGCCGGCGCCGCAGGCGGCGGCGGATCGGGGGGCGGCGGGGCGGCGGGGCCGCCGGCGCTGTCGGTGCGCCGGCCGGACGGGGCCGACGAGACGCTGGTGCGCCTGAGCGACGGGCCGGGCGGCGCGCCGCGGTTCCTCGGCGTGGTGCGCGCGGCGGACGGCTGCGCCGCGGCGCGGGGCCTCGCGGCGCGCGACGGCCGGTCGGGGCTGCAGGCGCATCTGACGCATCTGGCCGAGACGCTGCCGCCGGAGACGCCCGTCGCGATCTGCGCCATCGGCGTCGACGGCATGCGCGAGTTCTGCCGCGTATATGGCTACGACGCGGGCGATGCGCTGGCGCTCGCGGCCGGCACGCGGCTGATGGCGGCGCTGCCGCCCGAGGCGGCGCTGGCGCGGATCGGCGGCGCCAAATTCGCCGCGGCGCTGGTGGGCGGGGATGCGGCGGGGATCCGCGCGCTGGCCGAGTCCCTGTGCGCCGAGCTGCACGGCGCGAGCTTCGATGTCGGGTTCGGTCCCGTTTCGGTGACCATCTCGGTCGGGGCCGCGCTGGCGCCGGCCGCGGCGCTGTCGGCGCCGGAACCCTTCGACGCGGCGCTGGCCGCGCTCGACGAGGCGCGGGCCGAAGGCGACGGCGCGACCTTCCTCGCCGATCCCGGGGCGGGCGGGCCGCATGCCAGCCCCGCCGAGATGCGCGACGGCGCGCGCGCGGTGATGCGGGCGCTGGAGGCGGACCGCGTCGCCATCGCCTTCCAGCCCGTCGTCTCGGCGGCCGAGCCCGGCCGCGTGGCCTTCCGCGAATGCCTCGCCCGGGTGCGCGACGAAAGCGGCGCCTGGCTTACGGCCGGCGCCTTCCTGCCCAAGATCGAACGGCTCGACCTCGTGCGCGCGCTCGACCGCCGCGTGCTGCGCCTCGCGCTCGCCGCGCTGCGCGACCACCCGACCGAACGGCTGTCGGTGAACGTCTCGACCCGGACCATGCGCGACCGGCCCTGGATGCGCGAGCTCGCCACCGTCGCGGCCGAGACGCCCGGCGTCGTCGAGCGCCTGATCGTCGAGCTGACCGAAAGCGCCGCGGTGGTGGACGCCGTGCGCACCAAGGCCTTCCTCGACGAAGTGCGCGGCTTCGGGGTGGCCATCGCGCTCGACGATTTCGGCGCGGGCTATTCGAGCTTCCGCCATGTGCGCGACTTCAGGCCCGACTGGGTCAAGATCGACGGCGGGTTCGTCCGGGGGCTGCACGACGACCCCGACAACAAGCTGTTCGTCGACACGCTGGTGGGCATCGCGCGGGCCTTCGACATGGCGACCGTGGCCGAGTTCGTCGAGACCGAGGCCGACGCCGAGGCGCTGCGGGCGCTGGGCGTCGACTGCCTGCAGGGCTATCGCTACGGACGCCCGGTCATCGAGCCCGACTGGGCCGAGGCCGAGCGCGCGGCCGTGACGGGCGGCTGACCGGGCCGCCGCCGCTCAGACGGTCAGCAGCCGCCGCACCTCGGGCGCGTCCATGTCGTCCGGGCCGCCCGACGCCGCCACCTCGCCGCGGTCGAGCACGATGAAGCGGTCGGCGAGTTCGCGCGCGAAGTCGAAATACTGCTCCACCAGCACGATGGTCATCTCGCCCTTGGCGCGCAGGTAGGCGATGGCGCGGCCGATGTCCTTGATGATCGAGGGCTGGATCCCCTCGGTCGGCTCGTCGAGCGTGAGCAGGCGCGGCCGCGTCACCAGCGCCCGGCCGATCGCGAGCTGCTGCTGCTGGCCGCCGGACAGGTCGCCCCCGCGCCGGCCGAGCATCGATTTCAGCACCGGGAACAGGTCGAACACCTCCTCCGGGACGAACCGCTCGCGGCGCGGCAGGGGCGCGAAGCCGGTCTCGAGGTTCTCCCGCACGGTCAGCAGCGGGAAGATCTCGCGGCCCTGGGGCACGCTGGCGACGCCCAGCCGCGCGCGGGCGTCGGGGGCGAGGCCGTCGAGCGGCGCGCCGCACCAGGCGATGCGGCCCGACGAGATGCGCTGATGGCCGACGATGGCGCGCATCAGCGAGGTCTTGCCGACGCCGTTGCGCCCCAGCACGCAGGTCACCTCGCCGGGGCGCGCCTCGAGCGAGACGGTCTTGAGCGCGCGGACGGCGCCGTAGTGCAGGTCGATGGAGTCGACGGTCAGCATGGGGCGGTTCCCTTCGCCGGGGCGCGGCGCCCCGTCGCCCCGGCCCTCTCCCCCGCGGGGCGAGGGGGCGCGGGGGGCCGGGACGGGGCGGCAAGGCGCGGGCGCGAGGGCGCGGCGGGGCCACGGGCGGGATCAGCGGCCGAGATAGACATCGATCACCTTCTGGTCGGCGCTGACATGGTCGAGCGTCCCCTCGGCCAGCACCGCGCCCTCGTGCAGCACGGTCACCTTGACGCCCAGCGCGCGGACGAACTCCATGTCGTGCTCGACCACCACGACCGAGTGGTGGCCGGCCAGCCCGCGCAGAAGCTCGGCGGTCTCCATGGTCTCGGCATCGGTCATGCCGGCGGCGGGCTCGTCCACCAGCAGCACGCGCGGGTCCTGCGCCAGCAGCATGCCGATCTCGAGCCACTGCTTCTGGCCGTGGCTCAGGCCCCCCGCGAGGTCGCGCCGGCGCGCCGTCAGGCGGATGGTGGCCAGCAGCGCGTCGATGCGGTCGCCCTCCTCGGCCGTGCGGCGGGCGAGCAGCGTCCCGAACACCCCGCGACCGCCCTTCAGCGCCAGCAGGAGGTTGTCCTCGACGCTGTGGGTCTCGAACACGGTCGGCTTCTGGAACTTGCGCCCGATGCCGAGATTGGCGATGGCCGCCTCGTCCATCCGGGTCAGGTCCACATTGCCGGCGAACAGCACGTCGCCGCGGTCGGGCCTGGTCTTGCCGGTGATGATGTCCATCATCGTGGTCTTGCCGGCCCCGTTCGGGCCGATGATCGCGCGCATCTCGCCGGGCTGCAGCACCAGCGACAGCCCGTTGATCGCCTTGAAGCCGTCGAAGGCGCGGTGCACGCCGTCGAGATAGAGGATCGAGCCCGCGGCGAGGGTGCTTGAGGTCACGGCGTCACTCCGCGGGCTGGTTGGCCGCGGCGCGCGGTGCGGGCGAATCGGCCGGCGGGGGGGCGGGCGCACGGCGGCGCAGCCCCTCGACGAGGCCGAGCACGCCCTGCGGCAGGAACAGCGTCACCGCCACGAACAGCGCGCCGAGCGCGAACAGCCAGATCTCGGGGAACCAGCCGGTGAACAGCGTCTTGGCCCCGGCCACCAGCACCGCCCCCAGCGCCGCGCCGACCAGCGTGCCGCGCCCGCCGACCGCGACCCAGATCACCACCTCGATCGAGTTGGCGGGCGAGAACTCCGACGGGTTGATGATGCCGACCTGCGGGACGTACAGCGCCCCCGCCACGCCCGCGAGCATGGCCGAGACGGTGAACACGAACAGCTTGTAGTCCTCGACCCGGTAGCCCATGAACCGGGTCCGCGCCTCGGCGTCGCGCACGCAGACCAGCACCTTGCCGAGCCGCGAGGTGGTGATGGCCCGGCACAGCATGTAGCCGGCCCCCAGCGCCAGGCCGCTGAGCACGAACAGCCCGGCGCGCGTCGCGTCGGACTGGAGCGGGAAGCCCAGCACGTCCTTGAAGTCGGTCAGGCCGTTGTTGCCGCCGAACCCCATGTCGTTGCGGAAGAACGCCAGCAGGAGCGCATAGGTCAGCGCCTGGGTGATGATCGAGAAATAGACGCCCGTGACGCGGCTGCGGAAGGCGAACCAGCCGAACACGAAGGCGAGCAGCCCCGGCACCAGCACCACCATCAGCAGGGCGAACCAGAACATGTCGAAGCCCAGCCAGAACCAGGGCAGCTCGGTCCAGTTCAGGAACACCATGAAGTCGGGCAGCACCGGGTTGCCGTAGACGCCGCGCGGCCCGATCTCGCGCATCAGGTGCATGCCCATGGCATAGCCGCCCAGCGCGAAGAACGCGCCGTGGCCCAGCGACAGGATGCCGGCATAGCCCCAGATCAGGTCCACCGCGAGCGCGAGCAGCGCGTAGCAGAGGTATTTTCCGATCAGCGACACGGCGTAGCTGGGCAGATGCGCGGCCGAGCCGGGCTCGAGCGCCAGGTTGGCGAAGGGCACGCCCACGGTGACGATGGCCAGCACGGTCAGGAAGATCGCGCCGCGGCGGTCGATCAGGCCGGCCATGGATCAGCCCTCCACGGCGCGGCCCTTCAGGGCGAACAGGCCCCGGGGACGCTTCTGGATGAACAGGATGATGAAGACGAGCACCAGCACCTTGGCCAGCACCGCCCCCGCGAAGGGCTCGAGGAACTTGTTGGCGATGCCGAGGGTGAAGGCCCCGGCCAGCGCGCCCCACAGGTTGCCGACGCCGCCGAACACCACGACCATGAAGCTGTCGACGATGTAGCCCTGCCCGAGGTTGGGCGAGACGTTGTCGATCTGGCTGAGCGCCACGCCCGCGATGCCCGCGATGCCGGCCCCGAGGCCGAAGGTCATGGCGTCGACCCAGCCCGTGCGCACCCCCATCGCCGAGGCCATGCGCCGGTTCTGGGTGACGGCGCGCATCTGCAGGCCCATCGGGGTGCGCTTGAGCAGCAGAAGCAGCGCCGCGAACACCGCCAGCGCGAAGACCACGATCCAGAAGCGGCTGTAGGTGATCGACATCAGCCCGACGTCAAAGGACCCCGCCATCCAGGAGGGCGCGCCGACCTGCTGGTTCGTCGGCCCGAAGATCGAGCGCACGGCCTGCTGCAGGATCAGCGACACGCCCCAGGTGGCGAGCAGCGTCTCGAGCGGCCGGCCGTAGAGATAGCGGCAGACGCCGCGCTCGATGGCCACGCCCACGCCGCCAGCGACGAGGAAGGCGAGCGGCAGGGCGATCAGCAGCGACCAGTCGAACAGCCAGGGCGCCGAGGCGCGGATCGCGTTCTGCACCACGAAGGTGGTGTAGGCCCCGAGCATCACCAGCTCGCCATGCGCCATGTTGATCACCCCCATCACCCCGAAGGTGATGGCGAGCCCGATGGCCGCGAGCATCAGCACCGAGCCGAGCGAGATGCCGAACCAGACGTTCCGCGCGACGTCCCACAGCGCCTGCACCCGCTGGATCGCGGCGCGCGCCTCGGCCGCGGCCGCCGCCACGACCGGGTCGGCGTCGCGCTCCGCCCCGGTCACGAGGGACAGCGCGTCGCGGTCGGCGTAGTTCGAGAGGAGATCGAGCGCCCCGAGCTTCTCGGCCTGCGGCGCGTCGGCCGACAGCACGATCGCCGCGCGGGCGCGGACCATCGCGGTGCGCACCGCGTCGTCGGTCTCGGCCGCGAGCGCCGCGTCGAGCGGCTCGAGCAGGGCCGGGTCGCGCCCGCGGAACAGCGCGTCGGCGGCCGCGAGGCGGCGGGCGCGGTCGGGGCTCTCGAGCGTCAGCTTGCCGATGGCGGCCCCGATGGCACGGCGCAGCGTGTTGTTGACGCGCACCTTCTCGGCGGCGCCGCGGCCCAGCGGGCCGAGTTCCTCGCCGGTGAACATGTCGAAGGCGACCGTCTCGCGGCCGCGGCGCTCGGTGCGGATCAGACGGCCGCCGTCCTTCAGCACCTCGAGGTCGCCGGCGGCCAGCGTCTCGAGCAGCGGGATCGCCGCCGGATCGCCGGTGCGCGCGATCTCGGCCACCACGGCCGCGCGCTCGGCGAAACCGCCGTCGGCCAGCCTCGCCGCGACCGCGGCCAGCGTCTCAGCCCTCGCCGGCGGCGCCGCGACGAGGGCGAGGCAGAGGACGATCAGCACGCGGATCATGGAACGCGCTCCGGAAAAAAAGATGGGGCCGGGCGGGGAGGAGGTCGCCCGGCCCCTGCGGTCGAGAGGGCGGGTTACTGGCCTGCGCCGCCGCACTGACCGGTCGCGGTGTTGAAGTTCCCGCAGGACATCGGGGCCCGCCAGTTGGCGATCAGCGGGGCCGATTCCGGCAGGTGGTCGGACCACTCGTCGCCGAGGATCAGGCCCGGGGTCTCGTAGACGATCTCGAACTGGCCGTCCGACTGGATCTCGCCGATCAGCACCGGCTTGGTGATGTGGTGGTTCGAGCCCATCGAGGAATAGCCGCCCGACAGGTTCGGCACCGCGACGCCGATCATGGCCTCGAGCACCGGGTCGGTGTCGGTGGTGCCGGCCGCCTCGACCGCCTTCACCCACATGTTGAAGCCGATGTAGTGGGCCTCCATCGGGTCGTTGGTCACGCGGTTCTCGTCGCCGGTGAAGGCCTGCCAGGTCTCGATGAACTCGGCGTTCGTATCGGTGTCCACCGACATGAAGTAGTTCCACGCGGCGAGGTGGCCGACCAGCGGTTCGGTGTCGAGGCCCGCCAGTTCCTCCTCGCCCACCGAGAACGCCACCACCGGGATGTCCTCGGCCGAAACGCCCTGGTTGCCGAGTTCCTTGTAGAACGGCACGTTGGCATCGCCGTTGATGGTGCTGACCACCGCGGTCTTCTTGCCGGCCGACCCGAAGGTCTTGATGTCGGAGACGATGGTCTGCCAGTCGGAGTGGCCGAACGGCGTGTAGTTGATTATGATGTCTTCGGGCGCGACGCCCTTGGCCTGAAGGTAGGCTTCGAGGATCTTGTTGGTGGTGCGCGGATAGACATAGTCGGTGCCGGCAAGCACCCAGCGCTCGACGCCCTCGGTCTCCATCAGGTAATCGACGGCCGGGATCGCCTGCTGGTTCGGCGCAGCGCCGGTGTAGAACACGTTGCGCTGGCTTTCCTCGCCCTCGTACTGGACGGGGTAGAACAGGATCGAGTTCAGCTCCTCGAACACCGGCAGCACGGACTTGCGCGACACGGAGGTCCAGCAGCCGAACACCACGTCGACGTCGTTCACCTGGATCAGTTCGCGCGCCTTCTCGGCGAACAGCGGCCAGTCGGAGGCCGGGTCGACCACCACGGCTTCGAGCTGGCGGCCGAGGACGCCGCCCTTCTTGTTCTGCTCCTCGATGAGCATCAGCATCACGTCTTTGAGCGTCGTCTCCGAGATCGCCATGGTCCCGGACAGCGAGTGCAGGATGCCGACCTTGATCGGGCCTTCCTGCGCCGCCGCGGCGCCTGCGATCAGCGAAAGCGAAAGCGCCGTCGTCGAGGCGAGTGTCTTGAGCATGCGTCGCGTCCCCTCTGTCTGCGCCGCGGTCTGGTGCCCGGCGCGGTCGAGGGGCAGGGAACAGGCGTTCTCGCGCCCGCACAATCGATTTGCATGACAGCCGCGCGACTATGCCGCCGGTGCCGGTTCGGCGGGCGGGTCGCGCCCAGTTATGCACGCCGCTTAGGCACGCGCTGGTCCCGAACGGCAGCCGATCCGATTCCCGTGCCGCTTTCTGCGGCCAGACGGGCGCACGCCAGGGGCGAGGCCCCGCCCGTTCCGGCCCGCGATGCGGGTTGCCGACCGGTCAGCGCAGCCGCGGCGGCGCGTCCGGCGGCGGCGGCGGAGCCTGCGGCGCCGGGCCGGGATGCAGGCCGACGCCGTGCCGTCGCGCGGCGGCCAGCAGCGCATGGCCGTCGGCGACCAGGGCGATCTCGACCGCGGCGTGGGCGGCCGCGGCGCGCGACAGCGCGGCGGCGATGCCCTCGGCCGCCCGCGCGGCCAGCGGCCCCGGCAGCACCGCGAGCGCGAGGCCCGTCGCGTCGCCGCGCGCCAGCGTCACCAGCCACGCCTCCTCGACCAGACCGGGCATCTGCGCCGCCCGCTCGGCCAGCGCGGCGAGCAGCCCGCGCTCGGCTCCGCGCGGCGGCGCGACGGTCACGCCGCTCGCGATCTCGTCCGCCGCCAGCGCCGGCGCGCCCTCGGCCGCGAGCCAGGCCACCGTCGCGGCGTCCAGCAGCGTGGCCGAGGGCGCGTCGCCGAGGTTTAGCCCCAGCCCCAGCCCCGCCTGCGCGAGCGCGCGCAGCAGCGCGAGCCCGTCGAGGCGGACGTATTCGGTCGGGGCCTCGAAGAACGCCGCCATGCGCCCGTCATTGTCGAAGGCCAGCGCCACCTTCCCGCCGTCGAGCGCGAACACCAGCGGCCGCAGCGCCGCCGCGTCCGCATCGCCCTGCGGCGGCGCGTCGAGCGGCACGCACAGCGCCGTCTCGGCAAGCAGCGCGTAGAAGCGCCGCCGGGCCGCCTCCGGCGCGCCGGGCGCCTCGGCCGCGAGATGGGCGCGGTCGAGCGGCGTCATCCCGCGCCCCCCCGCCCGGCGGCGAGGCCGAGGACGAAGCCCGCCACCTCGTCCCAGACCCGCGCCTTCTGCAGGTCGCGCAGCAGCAGGTGCCAGCCCTCCGGATAGCGTTCGATCCGCGCCGGGCCGGGCAGGGTGGCGGCGACCGCGGCCATGGCGTCGGGGTCCACCAGCTCGTCGCGCTCGCCGATCAGCACCAGCGTCGGGGTCGCGACGGCCGGGGCCGCCGCCTCGGCCCGGTCCATCAGGCGCACGAGGCCGAGGATCTCGCGCGGCGTCGGCGCGCCGATGTAGAGCGGATCGGCCGCGAGGCGGCGCAGCATCGCGATGTCGTCGGAGGCCTGGAACGACACCAGCCCGCCGCCGGTGAAGCGCCGGTCGGGGATGACCGCGGCGGCCGCCCAGGCCCCGGCGCGGCGGGCGGGGTGCAGGTGCGGGCCGCCGGCGATGGCGGGGGCCGAGAGCACCAGCCCGTCGACTGCGGCGCGCCCCTCGCCGACCGCCGTCAGCGCGACGGCGGCCCCCATCGATTCGCCCAGCGCCGCCAACGGCAGGCCGGGGTGCAGGGCGCGCGTCGCCGCGGCGGCCGCGGCGAAATCGGCGAGCATCGCCTCCGCGCCGGGCCAGCGGCCGCGGTCGGGATTGGCGCCGAAGCCGCGCAGGTCGTAGGCGTGCACGGCGATGCCCTGCGCGGACCAGAAGGCGGCGGCCTCGGCGAAGGCGCTGCGGGCATGGTCGCCATAACCGTGCACGGCCAGGATCACCGCGCGCGGCGCGCCCTCGGCGGCCCAGGCATGGGCGACCGGGGGGGCGGCGGGGTCCGCGCCGCGCGCGGGCGGGGCCGGCCCGCCCGCGGCGCAGGCCGCGAGCGCCAGCGCGAACAGACCCGCGGCGGCGGCCCGCGCGGCGCGACGGCGGGGCCTCCCGCGGCGGGGCGACGGTTCGGTGTCGGGCTCGGCGCGATCCATGCGAGCCTTGTCTCCGACGCGCGGTCCGGCCGCAAGCGACGCCTTGACGCCAAGGGTTTCGGCTCACTAACCCTTG
>DAIPIU010000061.1:14831-16252 GCA_036770645.1 Rubrimonas sp.
GCCCCGATGATGGACCCCGCGGGGCGCATCATTCCCGTGCGGCGGCACGGCCTGCCGCTGATCTCGATGGGCATGCTGACCGACGACGACGAACCCGCGGTGCTGCGCGGGCCGATGGTCACCAAGTATCTGCGCCAGTTCGTCGCCGACGTGGACTGGGGGCCGCTCGACTGGCTGGTGCTCGACCTGCCGCCCGGCACCGGCGACGTGCAGCTGACGCTGGCGCAGAGCTTTCCGCTGACCGGCGTCATCGTGGTGACCACGCCGCAGGATGCCGCCGGGCGCATCGCGCGGCGCGGCGCGCGCATGTTCCAAAAGGTGAACGCGCCGATCCTCGGCGTGGTCGAGACCATGCGCGGCTTCTGCTGCCCGGGCTGCGGCGCGGTGTCCGACCCGTTCCGCAGCGGCGCGGGCGAGCGGCTGGCGCAGGCGCTGGACGCGCCCTTCCTCGGCGCGGTGCCGCTGGACCCGGCCGTGGTCGAGGGCGGGGATTCCGGCGCGCCGGTCGTGCTGTCGCACCCCCACTCCGCGGCCGCGCGCGCCTATCGCGGCATCGCCGCGGCGCTGGCGGGCCGGCCGGCGGCCGAGGCGGGCGGGCTGCCGCTGCCCTTCGCCTTCGACTGGCGCGAGGGGGCGGGGGTGCGCGCCGAGGGCCCGGCGGCGACCGCCGGCGCGCCGCTGGCGGTCGAGCGCGCCGACGGCGGCGCGCTGGGCCTGCTGTGGCCCGACGGGCTGCGCCAGCGGGTCGAGGCCCGGGCCATGCGGCTGGCCTGCGGCTGCGCGCTGTGCGTCGAGGAGGTGACGGGCCGCGCGCTGCTCGATCCTGCGAGCGTGCCCGCCGACATCGCGCCGACGCGGGTCGAGAGCGTGGGCGCCTACGGCCTGTCGGTCGCCTTCTCGGACGGGCACTGGACCGGGATCTACGACTGGGCGCGGCTGCGCGCGCTGGGCGCCGCGGCGCGCTGACCGGCGCTGCTCGCCAGCGGGGCGGCCGCGGTCTAGGAATGGGCCACGCAACCTGCCGGAGGGCCGCCCATGACCGCGCTCAAGACCGTCCGCATCGGCCGCCACGAGATCGGCGGCGGCCGCCCCGCCATGCTGATCGCCGGCCCCTGCCAGCTCGAAAGCCTGCCGCACGCGCTGGCGATCGCCGGGCGGCTGGCCGAGATCTGCGACGGGCTGGGCATGCCCTTCGTGTTCAAGGCCTCCTACGACAAGGCCAACCGCACCTCGCACGCCGCGGCGCGCGGCCTCGGGATGGGGCCCGGCCTCGAGATCCTGGCGGAGGTGCGGACTCGGCTGGGCGTGCCGGTGCTGACCGACGTCCATGCCCCCGACCAGTGCGCGACCGTGGCGCAGGCGGTGGACGTGCTGCAGATCCCCGCGTTCCTGTGCCGCCAGACCGACCTGCTGCTGGCCGC
>DAIPIU010000115.1:0-3671 GCA_036770645.1 Rubrimonas sp.
CCCTTGTTGTAGCTGAACAGCGCCAGCGCCAGCGCCACCACGGCATAGATCGCCCAGGGGTGCAGGCCCCAGTGGAAGATGGTCGCGGCCATGCCCAGCCGCTTGGCGGCCTCCGCATCGCCCGCCGCGCCCGCCAGCGGCGCCCAGCTTCCGGGCGCGCCCGCGTCGTCCGCATAGGCCGCCGAGAAATGCGATATCGGTTCCGACACGCCGTAGAACATCAGCCCGATGCCCATGCCGGCGGCGAACAGCATGGCGAACCAGCCGACGTAGCCGTAATCGGGCACCGCGTCGGCGCCGCCCAGCCGCACACGGCCCCAGGGCGAGACGATGAGGAACAGGCAGAACAGCACGAGGATGTTGGCGGCCGACAGGAAGAACCAGTCGAGCGTGCCGGTCAGCGCGTCGCGCAGGGCGGTGAACAGCGGCTCCGCCTCGGCGCGGAACAGGATCGTGAGCGCGACGAAGGCAATGATGATCGCGGCGGAGACCGGAAACACCGGGTTGTGCACGTCGAGGGGGAAAGGCCCGACCTTGGCCTCGACGTTGTGTTGCCCGATCTCGTAATCGGTCTCGATCAGCGTCTCGGCGGGGGCGTCGAAGGGATTGAGGTCCGACGCCGCGGGGTTCGCGGCCGTGTCGGTCATGGCGGTCTCCTCGGGTTGGGATCGTGCGTATGCGCGACCTTAGCGCGCCGCGCCCCCCGAATCGACCCCTGCGCCCGGTGCCCCGGTCGGGCGCCCCAATCAGGCGCGCACGTCGACCACCACGCGCCCCTGCACCTCGCCGCGCAGGATCGCGGCGCCCAGCGCGGGCACCTCGGCCAGCGTGGCGGGCCGGATCATGCCCTCGAGCAGGTCGGGGTCCAGGTCGCGCGCGAGCCGGTCCCAGGCGTGGCGGCGCGCGTCGAAGGGCTGCATCACGCTGTCGATGCCCAGCAGGTTCACGCCGCGCAGCAGGAAGGGGATCACGGTGGTGTTGAGTTCGACCCCGCCCGCATTGCCCACCGCGGCGACCGAGGCGCGCAGCTTCATCTGCGTCAGGGCCGTGGCGAGCGTCGTGCCGCCCACGGCGTCGACGCAGCCCGCCCAGGTCGCCGCGTCCAGCGGCCGCGCGGGCGGGCCCGCCAGTTCGGCGCGGTCGAGGATGCGCCGCGCGCCCAGATGGCGCAGGTAGGCCGCGGATTCGGCCCGGCCGGTCACGGCGGCGACCTCGTACCCGAGCCGCGCCAGCAGCGCGACGGCGATCGAGCCCACGCCGCCCGCCGCCCCCGTCACCAGCACCGGCCCGCCATCGGTCGTCAGCCCGTGATCCTCGAGCGCGATCACGGCCAGCATGGCGGTGAATCCGGCCGTGCCGATCGCCATGGTCTGGCGCAGCGACAGTCCCTGCGGCAGGGGCACCAGCCAGTCGGCCCTGACCCGCGCCCGTTCCGCGTGGCCGCCCCAGCGCGTCTCGCCCACGCGCCAGCCGGTCAGCACCACGCGGTCCCCGCGCTGCCAGCGCGCATCCGCGCTTTCGGCCACGGTGCCGGCGAAGTCGATGCCGGTGACGTGCGGCCAGGCCTTCACCAGCCCCGCCTTGCCCGCGAGGCACAGCCCGTCCTTGTAGTTCACGGTCGAGAAGGCGACGTCCACCAGCACCTCGCCCTCGGGCAGCCGGTCCTCGCCGATTTCCTGCACCGCAGCCTGCGTCGCGCCGTCCGCGCCCCGTTCCGATACCAGCGCCCTGAACATCGCCCCCTCCAGTCGCGTTGCGGGCGCAGTGGACGGCGATGCGCCGTCCCCGTCAACCGCGGCGGCGCGCGCGTCGCTTTGCATCGCAGCACCGCGCTGCTATGCACCGTCATCAAAGCGACGCAGCAAGGCGGGCGCGGCGCGGGTGCGGGGTGGCGGGACATGGCGGTGCGCAGCATGAAGGGCGACAGCCACATCAAGATCCTCGCCGGCAACGGCAACCGGCCGCTGGCCGAGGCCATCGCACGGCGGATCTCGGTCTATCGCGGCGGGGCCATCGCCGTGGCCGAGGCGCGGGTCGAACGCTTCTCCGACCGCGAGATCTTCGTCGAGATCTACGAGAACGTCCGCGGCGAGGACGTGTTCGTGGTGCAGTCGACCTCGAACCCTGCCAATGACAACCTCATGGAACTGCTGATCATGACGGATGCGCTGCGCCGTGCCTCGGCCGGCCGCGTCACCGCCGTGATGCCCTATTTCGGCTATGCGCGGCAGGACCGCAAGACCGCGGCCCGCACGCCCATCACCGCCAAGCTGGTGGCGAACCTGATCCAGAAGGCGGGCGTCGACCGCCTGCTGACGATGGACCTGCATGCCGGCCAGATCCAGGGCTTCTTCGACCTGCCGGTGGACAACCTGTATGCCGCGCCGGTGTTCGCGCTGGACATCCGGCACCGCTTCCCCGACCCCTCGGATCTCCTGATCGTCTCGCCCGACGTGGGCGGCGTGGAACGCGCGCGGGAACTGGCCAAGCGCATCGGCGCCGCGCTGGCCATCGTCGACAAGCGCCGCAGCAAGCCGGGCGAGATCGAATCGATGACCGTGATCGGCGACGTCTCGGGCCGCGAGTGCATCATCGTCGACGACATGGTCGACACCGCCGGGACCCTGTGCAAGGCGGCCGACCTGCTGCGCGAGGAGGGGGCCACGAAGGTCCACGCCTACATCAGCCACGGCGTGATGTCCGGCCCGGCGGTCGAGCGGATCACCGCCTCGCAGCTCGAGAGCCTGGTGATCACCGACAGCATCGAGCATCCGCCGGCGGTCAAGGCGGCGCGCAACATCCGCACCGTCTCGGTGGCGCCGCTGTTCGCGCAGGCGATCCTGAACGTCGGCAACGACACCTCGGTGTCGTCGCTGTTCCGCGAGGACACGCTGGGCCCGATCTACGAGGCGTTCTATCGCTTCGACTGAAGCGCCGCGCGTCGGGCTCGCGCGTCTGGGCTTGCGCGGGGGGCTTGCGCTGGGGGACTGCGGAGGCCAGCCTCGGCGCATGCGCCAGACCATCGCCGCCCTGCTGATCGCCGCCGCCGCGCCCGCCGCCGCCGATCCGCGCCCCGCCGCCTTCCTGGGCGTCACGCTGATCGATTCGAGCGAGGGCGGCGACCTCGACGACGAGCGCGCGCGCATCGCCATGGTCGAGGCGCGGCTGGTCGAGGCGCTGGCGGACTCAGGCCGCTACGCCTTCCTCGACACCGCGCCGGTCGCCGGCAAGGCCGCGCTCTACGAGAACCTCGCCCAGTGCAACGGTTGCGACGCGCGGCTGGCGGCGGAGCTCGGGGCCGAGGTCGCGGTGACGGGCGAGGTGCAGAAGACCTCGAACCTGATCCTGCACATGAGCATCTACCTGCGCGACGCCGACACCGGCGCGCTGGTCGGCGGCGGTTCGGCCGACATCCGCGGCAACACGGACGAGACCTGGCGGCGCGGGGTGGACTGGATTCTGCGCAACCGGGTGCTGCGCTAGGGGGAGAGGCGCTCCGGGCGGGGGCGTCGCGCCGCCCGGCCGATGCGCTGGAGCAGGCACCGCCGCTCGATGCGCCTGCGCGCACGCCGCCGGAGCCATCGGCGCGGCCCGCGCGGCACGCGTGCCTGCCTTCAGAACGGAATGTCGTCGTCGAGGTCGGAACCGAGGCCGCCGCGACCCGCAGGCGC
>DAIPIU010000062.1:0-16008 GCA_036770645.1 Rubrimonas sp.
ATAATTTCCCAATCCGTTCGCCCTGTCGCGGCGCGGTGTGTGCCGGCCGATGGGCGGGCGCTTCTTCCGAAGGCGCGGGCGCATCCGGCCGCAGGCCGCCCGGGGGGTCCCGGGCGGTGCTCAGGCGAGGCGCAGCCGCCGCCGCATCGCCCAGAGCCGCGGGGCGAGGATCGCGGTCAGCGCGATGGCGTAGATGGTCAGCGCGATGGGCGAGGTGACGAGGAACGACCAGTCGCCGCGGTTGATCATCAGCCCGCGGCGCAGCTGCTCCTCCGCCAGCGGCCCGAGGATCGCCCCCACCAGCGCCGGGGCCAGCGGATAGCCGAAGCGCCGCATGACGAAACCGATCAGCCCGAAGCCCAGCAGCAGCACCAGCGCGAAGGCCGAACCCTGCGCGCCCACGATCCCCAGCGTCGCGAAGGTGAGGATGCCGGCATAGAGCCAGGGCCGCGGGATGGTCAGCAGCTTGACCCAGATGCCGATGAACGGGACGTTCAGCACCACCAGCATCAGGTTGGCGACGAACAGGCTGGCCACGAGGCCCCAGACCAGTTCCGCGCTGTTGGTGAACAGCAGCGGGCCGGGCTGGAGCCCGTATTGCTGGAAGCCCGCCAGCATCATCGCCGCCGTGGCAGAGGTCGGCAGCCCGAGCGTCAGCAGCGGGATCAGCGTGCCCGCGGCCGAGGCGTTGTTGGCGGCCTCGGGGCCGGCCACGCCCTCGATGGCCCCGCGCCCCTCGTCGAACTCGCGCCGCGCCTCGCCCCGCGCCAGCCGACGCTCGGTCGAATAGGACAGGAAGGTGGGGATCTCGGCCCCGCCGGTCGGCAGCGGCCCGAACAGGAAGCCGAAGCCCGTCCCGCGGATGTAGGGGCGCAGGCAGCGCTTCAGATCCGCCCGCGTCAGCCAGACCGAGCCGCGCACGGGCTCGGCCTTCTGCTTGTGGTCGATGTGCTGCGAGGCGAGGAACAGCGTCTCACCGATCGCGAACAGGCCGACCGCGACGATGGCGATGGAGATGTTGTCGCTCATCTCCGGGATGCCGAAGGCGAGGCGCACCTGCCCGGTCAGCTTGTCCGTGCCGACGATGCCGATGGTCAGGCCGATGAACAGCGCCGTCAGCCCCCGCACGACCGAACCGCCGAAGGCCGCCGAGACGGTCAGGAACGACAGCACCATCAGCGCGAAGTATTCCGCGGTGCCGAAGGACAGCGCCACCATCACCATGAAGGGGGCCACGAGCGCGAGGCCCATGGTGGCGAAGGTGCCGCCGAAGAACGACCCGATCGCCGCCGCGCCCAGCGCCTTGCCGCCGCGCCCGTCCTTGGCCATGCGGTTGCCCTCGAGCGCGGTCATGATCGAGGCCGTCTCGCCGGGCGTGTTCAGCAGGATGGACGAGATCGCCCCGCCGTACATGCCGCCGTAGTAGATGCCGGCGAACATGATCATCGAGCCGGTCGCCCCGAAGGACAGGCTGACCGGCAGCAGCAGCGCCACCGTCAGCGCGGGGCCGATCCCCGGCATCACGCCGACCGCCGTGCCCAGCATCACGCCGAGCAGGGCGAACATCAGGTTGGCGGGCATCAGCGCGGTGCCGAGCCCGTCGAGCAGGAGCGCGAAGGTGTCCATGCGCGCCTACCGCAGCGCGAGGTCGATGGCGCGCTCCAGCGGCCCCGACGGCAGGGCGAGCCCGAGCCCGTAGCGGAACAGCAGGAACAGCAGCGACGAGAGCACCGCGCCGATCACGAGGTTCAGCAGCATGGTCGTCTGCCCGAAGGCGCGCGCCGCGCAGCCGAACATGACCGCCGAGGCGGCGATGAAGCCGGTGCCCGAATAGAGCATCGCGATCTCGAGCACGATGGCCGAGACCAGCCAGGCGACCCCCCCGACATTCAGCCGCTCGCGCGCCTCGAAGCCGCCGCGCCATGCGATGACGACGGTGAGCGCGGCGAGGAGGGCCAGCCCCGACGCGACGATGTACGGCACGATCTCCGGGCCGAACTGCGCGTAGGAGCGCCGGATCGGATAGCCCGCGGCGTCGTTCGCGATGACATAAGCCAGCGCGAGAAGCGCCGCGGCGATGGCAAGCCCGGCAAGGTCGCGCCGGCCGCTCGCCGGGCCGGCCTCGTCCTCGCCGTGCAGCCGGGGTTCCCCCCCGGCTGCCTGCGTGCGGTCCTGCGCCATCACTCGGCGATCCCGAGATCCTGCAGGATCGCGGTGGTGGCCGTGATCTGGCCGTCGAGGTATTCGGCGAAGGCGTCGCCCGCGAGGAAGGTGTTCACCCAGCCCTTGGTGGCGAGCTCGGCGTTCCACTTCTCGGACGCGGCCATGGTCTCGATGGTGCCGACCAGCCTCGCCTTGTCCTCGGCGGAGATGCCGGGCGCGCCGGCGATCATGCGCCAGTTCTGCACGTCGATGTCGAAGCCCTGCTCGGCGAAGGTCGGCGCGTCGAGATAGCTCTGGCGCTCCGGCGCGGTGATGCCGACGACCTTCAGCGCCCCGGCCTCGATCTGGCTGGAGAACTCGCTGAAGCCCGACACCCCGACGGTGACCTGCCCGCCGAGGATGGCCGCGAGCGCCTCGCCGCCGCCGGAATAGGGGATGTAGTTGATCTGCTGGGGGTCGACGCCCGCCGCCTTGGCGAACAGGCCCGCGGCGATGTGGTCGACGCCCCCGGCCGAGCCGCCGGCCCAGGTCACCGCGCCCACATCGGCCCGCAGCGCCTCGGCGAGGTCGTCCGCGGTGGAGATGGGGCTGTCGGCCTTCGCCACCACGACGACGTATTCGCCGGTCAGCCGCGCCAGCGGCGTGATGTCGGCCAGCGAGACGGGCGAGGCGTTGGCGATGATCGCCCCGACCATGACGTAGCCGCCGACGATGGTGGCGGCGGGGTCGCCGGAGGAGCGGTTCACGAACTGCTGCAGGCCGATGGTGCCGCCCGCGCCGGCCACGTTCTCGACCTGGATGTTCGCCACCAGCCCCTCGGCCTGCAGCGTCGACTGGATGGTGCGCGCGGTCTGGTCCCAGCCGCCGCCGGGCCCGGCGGGCGCCATGATCCTGAGTTCCGGCATCTGCGCGATGGCGGACTGCGCGCTCAGCACGACGGCGGCCTGCGCGCTCAGCGCGACGGCGAGAACCGTCGCTAGGGTCGTTTTCGGCATTCATTCCTCCCTGGTGCGACCGGCATGCGGCCGTCTTGTTCGGGCCGGGGACGCGGATCGCGCAGACGGGTTCGGCCCGCCTTGTTTCCCTTGCCGGCAAGAGCGTCTTGACGCCCCCTGCGCCGTCTGTCCAGACGCCTGCACAGCCCAGTCCGCTCAAGGCTAGCGCATCTTGCGGCCGCGCGCCCGTTCTCGCGCGCCCATGCACGCATTTTGCGGACGCCTTCGCGGGTGCGGCGTCCCCCGACTTCGGTCGGCCGCGGGCGGGCGGGCGGTGCGGTGCGAGGGCGATCGCGCCCCGATCGCCGCCGGCTGATCCATGTCAAGGCGTGCATATGCGCAGGGGCGCATATCCTGAGCATGGATCCCGTGGCGCTCTTCGCCCTGCTGAACGACGCCACGCGCCGGCGCATGCTGCGCCTGCTGCTGGCCGATGGCGCGCTGTGCGTCTGCGAGCTGTGCGCGGCGCTCGAGGCCGACCAGCCGAAGGTCTCGCGCCATCTGGCGCGGATGCGCGACGCCGGTCTGGTCGAGGACCGACGCGCCGGCCAGTGGGTGTTCTACCGCCTGCCCCAAGCCCTGCGCGCGTCGCTGTCGGCGCTGATCGCGGCCGCGGACGCGCTGGGCGAACCCGAATCGCTGGCCGCGGACCGCGCGCGGCTGGCCGCCATGCCCCAGCGCCCGCCCGAGGCGGCGCATGCCGCCTGAACGGAGACACCGATGAGCCTGTCGCAGCAAGCCGACCGCCCCGAGGCCGCCCCGGCCTGGATGTGGCATGCGGGGGTCGCGGTCGCCGCGGTGCTGTGGTGGCTCGCCTACGGGCAATTGGTGCCGTTCTCGGAAGCGGTCACGGCGCTGTTCCCGGTGGACCGCGCCAGCCACGCCGGCGAGGCCATCGCCTTCTTCGTCTACGACGTGCCCAAGGTGCTGCTGCTGCTGACGGCCATCGTGTTCGCGACCGGCGTGCTGCGCAGCTGGTTCAGCCCGGAGAAGACCCGCGCCATGCTGGCCGGGCGACGCGAAATCCTCGGCTATCCGCTCGCCGCGGCGCTGGGGGTGCTGACGCCGTTCTGCTCGTGCTCCTCGGTGCCGCTGTTCATCGGCTTCGTCTCGGCCGGGGTGCCGCTGGGCGTGACCTTCTCGTTCCTGATCGCAGGGCCGATGGTGGGGCCGGTCGGCCTCGGGCTGCTGCTCGGCCTTGTCGGGTGGAAGATCGCGGCGCTTTACCTCGTGTTCGGCTTCTCCATCGCCACGGTCGCGGGCTGGGCGATGGGCCGGATGGGTCTCGAGCGATACCTTCAGGACTGGGTGCGCGACCTGAACGCGGGCCCGGTCGTCGACCTGCCCGAGCAGGGGCTGACACCGGTCGACCGCATCCGCATCGGCATCGGGCAGGTGCGCGAGATCGTCGGCAAGGTCTGGTTCTGGGTGGTGCTGGGCATCGCGCTGGGCGCGCTGATCCACGGCTATGTGCCCGAGGCGATGATGCTGCGCATCATGGGCGGCGAGGCCTGGTGGTCGGTGCCCGCGGCCGTCGCGGTGGGCGTGCCGATGTACACCAACGCCGCCGGCGTGATCCCCGTCGTCGAGGCGCTGCTGGGCAAGGGCGCGGCACTCGGCACCACGCTGGCCTTCATGATGAGCGTGGTCGCGCTGTCGCTTCCCGAGATGATCATCCTGCGCCAGGTGCTGACGCTGCGGCTGATCGCGATCTTCGTCGCGGTCGTCTGCGCGGGGATCCTCGCCACCGGCTATCTGTTCAACGCCATCCTCTGAAAGGGCATCGCCATGAAGGACGTCAAGGTCTACGGCCCCGGCTGCGCGCGCTGCGGGGCCGCCGAGCGGATGGTGAGGGAGGCGGCGGCGAAGCTGGGCGTCGCGGTCGCGGTCGAGAAGGTGACCGATCCGCGCGCCATCGCCATGGCCGGCGTCATGAGCACGCCGGGCATCGCGGTGGACGGCAGGCTGGTCCATGCCGGCGGCCTGCCCGATGCGGCCCGGCTGGAGGGCTGGCTGCGGTGAGGGCGACGCTCGCGGCCCTGGTGCTGCTCTGCGCGCCCGCCGCCGCGCTGGAGGTCCAGCCCGTGGCCGATGGCGTCTGGGCGCTCGTGGGCGAGACGGAGCAGCGCAGCCCCGGGAACCTCGCCAACAACGCGACATTCGGCGTGGTCGAGACGGCCGAGGGCGCGGTGCTGATCGATCCCGGCGGCTCGTGGAAGGGGGCCGAGGCGATCCATGCCGCCATCCGCGGCTTGACCGACCGGCCGGTGGCCGTGGTGATCAACACCGGCGGGCAGGACCATCGCTGGCTCGGGAACGGCTACTGGAAGGCGCAGGGGGCGCGGGTGATCGCCTCGCAGGCCGCGGTCGCCGACCAGACGGCGCGGGCCGACCAGCAGATGCAGGGGCTGCGCACGCTGCTGGGCGACGTGCTGGCGGGCACCGCGCCGGCGACGGCCGACGAGACCTTCGAGGACGCGCATGCCTTCGCGCTGGGCGGGCTGCGTTTCGAGATCGTGCATTCCGGCCCCGCCCACACCCCGGGCGACAGTTTCGTCTGGGTCCCCGCGCGCGGGACGGTCTTCACCGGCGACATCGTCTATGTCGAGCGCATCCTCGGCGTGGGCGACCAGAGTTCGATCTCGAACTGGCCCGCCGCCTTCGAGGCGGTGGCGGCGCTGGCGCCCGAGCATGTCGTGCCCGGCCACGGCCATGCCACGACGCTGGCCCGCGCGCGGGCCGACACCTACGACTACCTGATGAACCTGCGGGCGAAGATCGCCGCGCACATCGAGGCGGGCGGCGACGCGATGGGGGCGGTCGCGGTGGACCAGTCGGCCTTCGCCCATCTCGAGCAGTTCGAGAGCCTCGCGCGGCGCAACGCCCAGACCGCGTTCGAGCAGATGGAATGGGAATGACGGCGGACCCCGGCGGGGGGCCCGAGGGGGCGGGCCCCCCGATCCCGGCCTGCGGACCGCGCGACGGCGGCGGTGCCGCCCGCTTCCGCGTCGGCGGTCACGCCGCGGCGGTGGCGTCCAGCCGCAGGCAGCGCGCGGCATGGGTGGGGCTGAGCGCGGTGAGGCCGGGGGTCTCGCGCCGGCAGCCCTCGGCGGCGAGGAAGCAGCGCGGCGCGAAGGCGCAGCCCGGCGGCAGGTTGGCGAGGTCCGGCGGCGAGCCGGGGATCGCCTCGAGCCGCGCGCCCTTCACCATGGCGTCGTGCGCGCGGCTTTTCAGCAGGCCCAGCGTGTAGGGGTGGCGGGGCGATCGGATCAGCTCGCGCGCCGTGCCCTCCTCGACGATGCGGCCGCCATACATCACGGCGATGCGGTCCGCGACCTCGACCGCCGCGCCGATGTCGTGGGTGACGAAGATGATCGACAGGCCGAGTTCCCGCTGCAGCTCGCGCAGCAGCAGCAGCACCTGGATCTGCACCGTGGCGTCGAGCGCCGTGGTCGGCTCGTCGGCCAGCAGCAGCTTCGGCCGGCAGCACAGCGCCAGCGCGATCATGGCGCGCTGGCGCATGCCGCCCGACATCTCGTGCGGGTAGGCGTCGAGCCGCCGGGCGGGCGAGGGGATGCGCACCCGCTCGAACAGCTCGAGCGCCCGGGCGCGGGCCTCGGCGGCGCCGACGCCCTCGTGCCGGCGCACCGTCTCCACGATCTGCTGGCCGACCGTGTAGACGGGGTCGAGCGCCAGAAGCGGCTCCTGGAAGATCATCGCGGCCTCGCCGCCGCGGAAGGCCGACAGGGCGCGCGCATCCATCGCCAGCACGTCGCGGCCGCCCACGCTGATCGCGCCCTCGATGCGGGCCGATTTCGGGTGCAGCCGCAGGATCGAGCGCATGGTCACGCTCTTGCCGGAACCCGACTCGCCGATCAGCGCCACCGCCTCGCCCGGCCGGATCGCCAGCGTCACGTCCGACACCGCGCGCACGGGGCGCATGCCGCTTCCGAAGGTCACGCGGAGGTCGCGGATCTCGACATAGGGGGTCATGCCGCGGCCCGCCCGTAGCCCGAGCCCGGCACGCGCGCATGGCAGGCGACGGCGTGGCGCGGACCCACCGGGGCCAGCAGCGGCTCCATCACGCCACAGACCCGCTCGGCCATCGGGCAGCGGGTGTGGAAGCGGCAGCCCGCGGGCGGGTCGATGGGGTTCGGCGGGTCGCCGGCCAGGGGCGGCTCCTCGGTGCGGGCATCGGGGTCCATCGACGGCATCGAGGACAGCAGCGCCGCGGTGTAGGGGTGCCGGGGGTCGGCGTATACGGCTTCCGCGTCGCCGATCTCGGCCACCTTGCCCAGATACATCACCATCACCCGGTCCGACACGAAGCGCACCACGTTCAGGTCGTGGCTGATGAACATGTAGGTCAGGTCGAATTCCGCCTTCAGGTCGGACAGCAGGTTCAGCACCTGCGCCTCCACCGACTTGTCGAGCGCGGACACCGATTCATCGAGGATCACCAGCCGCGGCCGCAGCGCGAGCGCCCGGGCGATGTTCACGCGCTGGCGCTGGCCGCCCGACAGCTCGTGCGGATAGCGCCCGGCGAAGCGCGCGGGGTCCAGCCCGCAGCGCGCCAGCAGGTCGTGCGCCCGGCGCAGCGCCTCGGCGCGCGACACGCCATGCACCACCGGGCCGAAGGCGATGCCGTCCTCGATGGTCATGCGCGGGTTCAGCGAGGAATAGCTGTCCTGGAACACCATCTGCACCTGGCGGCGGAACTCCTTCAGCGGCAGGTCGCGCCCGCCCACCGGCACACCGTCGAAGATCAGCTCGCCGGCGTCGGGGTCGATCAGGCGCATCAGCAGCCGCGCCGTGGTGGATTTGCCGCATCCGGATTCGCCCACGACGCCCAGCGTCTCGCCCTTCAGCACCTCGAGGTCCACGCCGTCCACGGCGTGCACCTTCTTCACGGTGCGGCCCAGCAGCCCGCCCTTGATGGGGAAGTGCTTGAGCAGGCCCTTCACGGTCAGCAGGGGCTGGGCCGGTCCCCCGATGTCGCGCGCGGGGTCGATCACTGGCGCACCTCCATGGCCGAGCGCAGCCCGTCCGACAGCAGGTTGAACGAGATCGAGGTGAGGAAGATCATCAGTCCCGGCAGCGCCGCCACCCAGGGCTGGACGTAGATCGCGGTGCGCAGCGTGTTCAGCATCAGGCCCCATTCCGGCTCGGGCGGCCGGACGCCGAGGCCCAGGAAGGACAGGCCGGAGGCGAGGATCATCGACACCGCGATCAGCGAGGTGGCGTAGACGAAGATCGGCCCCAGCACGTTGCCCAGCACATGCACGCGCACGATGGTGAAGGCCGAGGCCCCCGACGCCCGCGCGGCCTCGACGAAATCGGCCGCGCGGATGCGTGTCGTCACCGATTCCGCCACCCGCGCGATGGGCGGCACGAACACCACGGTCAGCGACAGCAGCGCGTTGCCGAGGCCGGCCCCCAGCGCCCCCGACAGCGCGACGGCCAGCAGCACCGAGGGGAAGGCGTAGAACACGTCGATGGTGCGCATGATCAGCGTGTTGGCGATCCCGCCGGCATAGCCCGCGACGATCCCGAGGCCCGAACCGATGAAGAAGGCGAACACCACAGGCGTCACGCCCATCAGCAGCGACAGCCGCCCGCCATGGATCAGCCGGCTGAGCATGTCGCGGCCGAGTTCGTCCGAGCCGAGCGGGAAGCCCTCGGTCCCGATGGGCCTCAGGCGGCGCAGCATCTGGCCCTGATAGGGGTCGGCCGGCGCGATCCATGGCGCGAACACCGCCAGCAGCAGCAGCGCCAGCAGCACCGCGGCCGCGCCCATCGCCACGGGGTCGCGCCGCAGCTTGCGCCAGACATTCCGCCAGTAGCCGGCCGAACGGACGGCCGCGACGGGCGCTGCGGCCGGCGGCGCGAGGGCGATGTCGGCCATGGCCTTACCTCTTGATCCGGGGGTCGAGCGCGGTCTGCAGCACATCGACCGCGAGGTTCAGCACCACGAAGAATGTGGCGAGCACGAGGATCGTGCCCTGCAGCAGCGGCAGGTCGCGCTGGAAGATCGCCGAATTCAGCAGCATCCCCGTCCCCGGCCACGAGAACACCGTCTCGATCAGGATCGAGCCGCCGAGCAGGTAGCCGAGCTGAACGCCCATCACCGCGAGCGCCGTGGGCGCGGCGTTCTTCACCACATGCAGGAACACGCCGAATTCGCTGAGGCCGCGGGCGCGCAGGCCGACCACGAATTCCTGCGCCAGGATGTCGGCCACCAGCGCGCGGACGGTGCGGGCGATGATGCCCATGGGGATCACCGACATGGTGACCGCCGGCAGGACCAGGAAGCTCAGATGCTCGGCGTCCCATTTCCACGCGCCGGAGCCGCCGGGCCCGGCGCCGGCCGCCGGAAGCCAGCCGAGCTGCGCCGAGAACACGATCACCAGCACCATGCCCAGCCAGTAATGCGGCACCGACACCCCGAACACCGACAGCGCCGAGGCCGCCTTGTCGACCGGCGTGTTCACGAAATACCCGGCCACGAAGCCGAAGAGGCAGCCCAGCGCGAAGCCGATCAACGTGGCGACCGAGGCGAGCGTGAGGGTGTTGCCGACGGCGCGGAACACCTCGGCCGTGACCGGGCGGCCCGTGGCGATGCTGTCGCCGAGGTCGCCGGTCAGGGCGCGGCCGAACCACAGCACGAACTGCTCGAAATAGGACCGGTCGAACCCGTAGAGCACGCGCAGGCGCTCCTGCAGCTCCATGGTCGCGTCGGCGGGCAGGATCGAGATCAGCGGATCGCCGGGCGAGATGTGCACCAGCGCGAAGCACACCACCGAGACGCCGAGCATCACCGGCAAGGTGTACACGATGCGCCGCAGCGCGTAGCCGAGCATGGGCCGTCTCTCCGGTGGGGGCGGGGCGGCGCCGGCGGACCGGCGCCGTCGGGCGCGAAGGGCGGCGCCGGAGGACCGGCGCCGCGGGTCCTCACTCGATGGTCATCGGCGCGATGTCGATGAACCAGCTGCGCGGCTGCACGACATTCTTCACCCTCGGCGACATGGCGCGGGGGCCGACGTCATGGGCGATCCAGACGAAGGGGGCCTCCTCGACGATGCGCTTGTGCAGCTGCGCGAGCGCGGCGTCGCGCCCGGCATCATCGAAGGTCGTCCGCGCCGCGGCGATCAGCGCGTCGAACTCGTCGTTGCCGAACAGGCCCCAGTTGTTCGACACGGGCGGGAAGGTGCCGGTCGAGGTGAAGCGCACCATGGCGAAGAACGGATCCATCGCCGCGAAGCTGACGTTGATGGCATGCGCCCCGTTGGCGGTCGGGTCGTTGGCCCCGCGGCGCCAGTTGGTGAACAGCGTGTTCCACTCGATCACGTCAAGCTCGACGTCGAAGAAGCAGTCGCGCAGCGACTGCTGCACATACTCGTTCATCGGGATGGGCTGCATCTGACCCGAACCCGAGGCCGAGGTCTGCACCTTCACCTTCACCGGGTTGTCGGCCGAGAAGCCGGCCTCGGCCATCAGCGCCCGCGCCGCGTCCGGGTCGTAGCGGATGTCGAAGGTCGGCTCGCCCCACCACGGGTGGCCCGGGGGGACGGTGCCCTTCGGGACGGCCATGTAGCCGCCGAGCAGCTCGCTGAGCTCCTCGCGGTTCACGCACAGGTTCGCGGCGTGGCGCACGCGCCTGTCGAGCCAGGGCGAGCCCTCGGCGAAGCTGAGCTGCCAGGGCCAGACATGAGGCTGGGCGTTGGAATGGATGGTGAAGCCGCGCGACTCGATCTGCGGGATGGCGTCGGGCGATGGGGCCTCGATCCAGTCGACCTGGCCCGACAGCAGCGCCGCGGTGCGGGCGTTGGCCTCGGGCAGCGGGATCAGCACCACCTTGTCGATGGTCGGCGTGCGCGCCGGGTTCCAGTAGGCTGTGTTGGGAGCGAGCTCCAGCCGCTCGCGCGGGGCGAAGGCGGTGACGCGGAACGGCCCGCTGCCCGACGGGTCCGCGGCGAAGGCGGCCCAGGCGGCGGCGGCATCGCCGGTCTCGTCGAACTTCGCCTGCCAGTGCGCGGGCGAGGCCATGAACAGGTTGGTCAGGTTCAGCGGCAGGAAGCTGTCGGGCTGCGAGGTGGTGAGCTCGACCGTCAGCGGATCGATGGCCCGGGCCGAGCGCAGCGTCGGCATGCGCGAGGCGGTCACGCCCACCTGGCTCGCGTCGAAATGCGGCGCGCTCTCGTCCAGCACCTTCCGCACGTTCCAGACCACGGCATCGGCGTCGAAGGCCGAGCCGTCGTGGAAGGTGACGCCCTCGCGCAGCTTGAAGGTCCACTTCGTCGTGTCGTCGGGGTTCACCGCCCATTCGGTGGCCAGCCCCGGGATCAGCACCGAGGGGCCATCATAGACCGACAGGTCCCAGTGCGTCAGCGCGTCGTAGATTGGAATGCCGGTGAAGCGGTTGCCCTCGAAGCCTTGGTCGGGCTGGCCCAGCGTGCGCGGAATGTCGGCGGCGGTCATGCCGATGCGCAGCACGCGCTCCTGGGCGAGGGCGGAAAGCGGGGCCGCGAGCGCGGCGCCGGCGAGCAGCGCGGCGACGAGCGGGCGGCGAAGCGATGGGATCATGTCAGGCCTCCGTGGCGACGTCGCGCACGACGCCGGTTCGCGTCGCGACAGCTGCGACGCGCTGTCACGGTAAACGGAGGTTAAAGCAACCCGCAACCCGGATGCCTGTTTTCTGGGGCGCCGCCGACGGCATGCCCCGATGCCGGCACCTTCTGCCGCTTTTTTAGGCGACGATGGCACCGTGGCGAAGGGGCCGCGCGCCGCCGAGCGGCCCCATCGCGGCCAGCGCCGCGGCCTGCGTCACGGCGCAGGCAAGCGAATCGAGCACCGGCACCGGGGCCGCGGGGCGCAGCCGCTCCGCCAGCCCCAGCATCCCCGCGCCGCCCAGCACCACCGCATCCGCGCCCGCAGCCGCGGCCGCCGCGACCTCGGCCCCCACGGCGGCCAGCGCGCCCGCCGGGTCCGCGGCGATCTCCGCCCCCGTCAGCGCCACGGTCCGCACGCAGACGACCCGCGAGGCCAGCCCGATCCCGTCGGCCAGCGCCTCGATCAGCGGCCCCCAGGCCCGGCCGCCCGTCACCACGGCGACGCGGGGGCCGATCTGGCAGGCGGCATGCAGCGAAGCCTCCGCCATGCCCACCACGGGGCAGGGCAGCAGCGCGCGCGCGGCCCCGAGGCCGGGATCGCCGAAACAGGCGACGATCGCTGCGGCCGGCGCGGGGTCCAGCCCGCGCGCGACGGCGGCCACGGCCAGCGCCGCCTCGGCGCAGCCCGCCGCGTCGGTGATGTAGCCGGGGCCGAAGGGCGCGGTGATCCCGCGCAGCGCCATGGCCGGACCGACAAGCGCCGCGCCCGCGGCGACCATCCGCGCCGTCATGTCGGCATTGGTGTTGGCGTTGATCAGGACGATGTCGCGCATGGCTCCAGGATGCTCCGCCGCCGGCGCGCCGTCCATGGCGCGGCGCCCCGCGGTTCAGGCCGGCTCGACATGGCCGTAAAGCCAGTCGAGGCGCCCCATGGCGAGCCGCGGGGCGAGCCGCGCGCCGATCGCCAGCGGCGCCTGCCGCGCGAGGCCCTCCAGCCCCGCCGCATGGAACAGCCTCGCGTTCGCCGCCGCGGTCGCCTGCACCCGCGTCGCCCGCGCGCGCCGGTCGGCCTCGTAGGCCGCGAGGCCCGCCGGGACCGTCGCAAGATCGGCGAGCCGGCGGGCGAGCGCCGCGCCATCCTCGAAGGCCTGCACCGCGCCCTGCGCCATGAAGGGCAGCATCGGGTGCACGGCATCGCCCAGCAGGCCGATCCGCCCGACGCTCCAGGCCGGCGGGGCCGGGCGGTCGAACAGCCCCCACAGCAAGGTCCGCTCGGCCGCGGCCAGCACGCCGGTCACCCCCGGCGCCCAGCCGGCGAAGGCGCGGCACAGCGCGCCGAGGTCGCCCTCGGCCGACCAGCTCTCCCCGGTCCAGGCCGCGCGCTCCTCGACGGCGACGAAGTTCACCAGATCGCCGCGCCGCAGGTAGTAGGTCACCAGATGCCGCCCCGGTCCGACCCACACGGTCGCATCGGGCCGCACCAGCCCGCGCGGCAGCCGCTCGGCCGGCACGGTGCCGCGCCAGGCCGCCTGTCCGGTGAAGCGCGGCGCGTCCGCGCCGAACAGCGCCGCCCGCACGGCGGAGCGCAGGCCGTCCGCCCCCAACACGGCGTCGGCCTCGACCGCGCCGCCATCGGCCAGCCGCAGCGCGGCGGCGCCCGCGTGCTGCGTCGCGCCCTCGACGGCGGCCCCGAGGCGGATCTCGGCCCCCGCCGCCCGCGCCGCGGCCTCGACCGCGTCAAGAAGGTCGGCGCGGTGCACCTGCAGGTAGGGCGCGCCCCATCGGGCCTCGGCGGCGGCCCCCAGCGGGATGCGCAGCACGGTCGCGCCCCCCCGGCCGAGCCGCATGACCGCGGCCTCGGGCTGGAAGGCCGCGCGCTCGACCGCCGCCAGCGCATCGATGCGCTTCAGCAGGCGCGCGCCGTTGGGGCTGACCTGGATGCCGGCGCCGGCCTCGCCCAGCGCGCCCGCCCGCTCGCAGACCACCACCTCGGCCCCCCGCCGGGCCAGCGCCGCGGCGGCGTAGAGGCCGGCGAGCCCGGCGCCGGCGATGGCGATCCTCATGCGGCGCATGGCGCGGCTTTCCCTCCGGGCCGCAAGCGCGGCGCATTCGTTGCGCCGGCGGCCCGGCCCGCGCAATGATCGACCCGGGCGGCCGAAGCAAGGGCCGCGTCGACGCGGGGGGCAGCGATGACGGGACAGGACGACAGCTTCGAACTGTATCAGGACAAGCGCGGGGAATGGCGCTGGCGGCGCAAGGCCCCGAACGGCAAGATCGTCGGCGCGTCCTGCGAGGGCTACAAGGCGCGCGCCGACGCCGAGGCCAACATGAACCGCGGCGCCGTCGCGACCGATGCCTGGGAGGTGTATCAGGACAGGCGCGGGGAATGGCGCTGGCGGCGCAAGGCCCAGAACGGCCGGATCGTCGGGGCGTCCTGCGAGGGATACAGGGCCCGCGCCGACGCCGAGGCCAACGCCGCCCGCCACGGACGCGCCTGACCGCCCGTCAGCGCAGGGGGACGCCATTCGCCGTGATGCCCGTGGCGTCGATGACGATCCGCGTGCGCAGGGCGTCGGGGTCGTCCGGGTCGGCGGCATGGGCGGCGGCCAGCGCCTCGAGCCGCCTCGCCGCGGCGAAGCCGACGAACCCTGCACGTTCCAGCGCCGCGAGCAGCGGCCGCCAGCCCGTCGCCGCGCCATCGAACACCCCCGCCGGGGCGGGTTCGATGGCGGTCGCCCCGCTCAGGCTGGCCTCGACCCCGAGGCCTGCGATCCGCCCCTCCGCCACCGACAGCGAGATCACGCCCACAGGGGCCGCGCCGAACGCGGCGGCCCGGTCCAGCGTGGTGCGCCAGTAGACCTCGGCCCCCGCATCGAGCAGCGCCGAAGCCGGGTCGCGGGGCAGCGCCCCGCCCGGGTCGAGCGCGGCCCAGGCCGCCGCGTCGCCCGTCAGCCCGGCAAGCCCGAGCTTCACGCGCACCGGTTCCGGGGCCGGGGCCGGCGCATACGGACCCTCGAGCGACAGGCTCAGGCTGTCGAGCGCGAGGGCGGCGGCCTGCGGGAACGGTCCGCCCGCCAGCGTGAGGGCGGTCGCCGCGGCCTCGGCCTCCAGCGCGAAACGCCCCCCGGCCGCGGACAGGCGCGCGCGCGCCGGACCGCCCCGCGTCCGCATCGCCGCCCCGGCGGGCCCCGCCGCGCGGCTTTCGGTCGATCCGGCCGCCGCGGCAAGCGCGAACCGCCCGCCGCCGGCGAGGCTTGCCAGCAGCGTCGGCCCCGTCATGCCCGCGGCCGTCAGCGTCACGGACAGATCCCGCGCCTCGGACAGGGCGCGCGGCGCCGCCGCGTCGCCCTCGGACAGCGCGAGGCGCCCCGCCTCGAGCGTCGCCTCGATGTCGGCCGCGTCCGGCCCGGCGCCCGTGCGCAGCCGCAGCGCCACCGGCCCGGCCTCGAGCCGCCCGGCGGCCGCGCCGCCCTGCGGCGTCAGCACCAGCCGCGCGGCGGTCGCGGCGCCTGCCGCCGGCTCGACGGACAGCCCTTCCACGGCAAAGTCGAGAGAGGCGCCCGCGATCTCGACCGTGCCGCCATCGGGCAGCGCCAGCAGGGCGGTATCGCCCGGGCCCGCCGACAGCACGGCGGCCGGGGCCGAGAGCCGCCAGCCCCCCGCCGCCGGCGCGACGGAAAGATCGACGAAGCGCGCCGCATGGCCGAAGGGGAAGCCGCCGACAGTGCGCCCGCCATGCGCGATGGCCAGCCCCTGCGCCGCGGCCGCCGCCAGCCTCGCGTCCAGCGCCGCGCCGAAGGCCCGCGCCCCCAGCAGCCAGCCGCCATAGCCCAGCGCCGCGACGGTCGCAGCCGCCGCGAGGCCGCGCACAAGCCAAACCCGCATGCCCAAGCCCCCGACGCCCGCCGACCGGGGCGCACCCTGTGCCGCGCGGTCCGGGGCGTCAATCGCGCCGCGGGCGCGGCGCGGCGGGGTCTCGCGCGCGGCGGCGGCCCGCGCCCCGGGGCTTCAGGCCCCGCCGGCCAGCAGGTCGGTCACGCCCAGCGGGCTCTGCGGCCGCGACATGCGCCAGCGCTCGACCCAGATCAGCCGCTCCTGCGCGCGCGTCACCGCCACATAGGCGAGCCTGCGCCACAGCGGCGCGCCGGCCTCCATGCGCCCCGACCGCGCCGCGGCGAACAGGTCCGGCGCGAACACCTGCACCGCGGGCCATTGCGAGCCCTGCGCCTTGTGGATGGTGC
>DAIPIU010000063.1:0-15848 GCA_036770645.1 Rubrimonas sp.
GGCCCTTGGACAGGTCGTAGGGCGTCATCTCGACCTGCACCTTGTCGCCGGCCAGAACGCGGATGCGGTTCTTGCGCATCTTGCCGGCGGTATGGGCGATGATCTCGTGGCCGTTCTCGAGCTGCACCCGGAAGGTGGCGTTGGGCAGCAGCTCGACCACGGTCCCGGGGAATTCGAGGGTTTCTTCCTTGGCCATTCGGGATCCCGGCAAAAACAGAACGACCGGCCGGATCCCGAAGGGCCGGTCGCGGCGCGCGTCCCTTGCCCCAAGCACCGGCGGATTGCAAGACGGGGCGGGAAGCGGGCGGGGCGCGGGAGGGGTGCGATGCGGCTGGCGGGCAGGACGGCGCTGGTGACGGGCGCGAGCCGGGGGATCGGCCGGGCGGTGGCGCGCGCCTTCCTCGCGGAAGGGGCGACCGTGGCGCTGGCGGCGCGCGATGCGCAGGCGCTGGCGGCGCTGGCGGCCGAGGCGCCGGGCCGCGCCCACGCCCTGCCCTGCGATGTGAGCGACCCGGCACAGGTGGAGGCGCTGTTCGCGCGGGTGGCGGCCACGATGGGGCGGCTCGACGTCCTGTTCAACAATGCCGGCGCCATGCCGCCGGGGGCGGATTTCGGCGATGTGGCGTGGGAGGACTGGCGCGCGGCGATGGCGGCCAATCTCGACGGCGCGTTCCTGGTGGCGCGCGGGGCCTACCGGCTGATGCGCGGCCAGCGGCCGCGAGGGGGCCGCATCATCAACAACGGCTCGATCGCCGCGCACGCCCCGCGGCCGGGCGGGGCGGCCTATGCGGCCTCCAAGCACGCGATCACCGGGCTGACGCGGAGCATCGCGCTGGACGGCCGCGCCCACGACATCGCCTGCGGGCAGATCGACATCGGCAATGCGGCGACCGAGATGACCGAGGCGATGGCGGCGGGGGTGCCGCAGGCCGACGGGCGCATCCTGCCCGAGCCGCGCATGGACATGGCCCATGTCGCGGAGGCGGTGGTGACGATGGCCGCCCTGCCGCCCGAGGCGAACGTGCTGTTCATGACGGTGATGGCGACCAAGATGCCCTTCGTCGGCCGGGGCTGACGCGGCGCAAGCGGCCGGTGCACGCCCCGCGCAATGCGCAAGGCCCCCCGTCCGATGGACGGGAGGCCCGATGGCGCCAATGGCTCGCGCATGCCGCCCGCCCCGGGGGCGGGCGGGCGGAGGAGATTGCCTCAGGCCGCGAGGTCGAAGCGGTCGAGGTTCATCACCTTGGTCCAGGCGGCCACGAAATCGGCCACGAAGCGCCCCTGCGCGTCGTCGGCGGCATAGGCCTCGGACAGCGCGCGCAGGTGCGAGTTCGCCCCGAACACGAGGTCGACCCGGGTGCCGGTCCACTTCACCGCGCTGCCCTCGCGCGCGCGGCCCTCGTAGCCGTCGCCGGCCGGCGTCCACTCCACGCCCATGTCGAGCAGGTTCACGAAGAAGTCGTTCGTGAGCTTCCCGGGGCGGTCGGTGAACACGCCGTGCTTCGCGCCGCCATGGCTGGCCCCGAGCACGCGCAGCCCGCCCACCAGCACCGTCATCTCCGGCGCGCTGAGGGTCAGCAGCTGGGCGCGGTCGATCAGCATCTCCTCGGCGGAGACGGTATAGGCCGCGCGGACGTAGTTGCGGAAGCCGTCGGCCTCGGGCTCGAGCGGCGCGAAGCTGTCGGCGTCGGTCTGCTCGGCCGTGGCGTCGGTGCGGCCGGGCGCGAAGGGCACAGTCACGGCGTGGCCGGCGGCCTTCGCCGCCTGCTCGACCGCGGCGCAGCCCGCGAGCACGATCAGGTCGGCCAGCGAGACGCGCATGCCGTCGGCGCGCCCGGCGTCGAAATCGGCCTTGACGCCTTCCAGCGCCGCCAGCACGCGGCCGAGGCGCGCGGGCTCGTTCGCCTCCCAGTCCTTCTGGGGCGCGAGGCGGATCCGCGCGCCGTTGGCACCGCCGCGCTTGTCCGAGCCGCGGAAGCTCGCGGCCGAAGCCCATGCGGCGAACACCAGATCCGCGACCGGCAGGCCCGTGGCGAGCACCTGGGCCTTCAGGGCGGCGATCTCCGCCGCGCCCACCAGCGGGTGATCGACCGCGGGCACCGGATCCTGCCAGATCAGGTCTTCGGCGGGCACCTCCGCGCCGAGATAGCGGATCTTCGGCCCCATGTCGCGGTGGGTCAGCTTGAACCAGGCGCGGGCGAAGACGTCGGCGAACTCGTCGGGGTTCTGGTGGAAGTGCCGCGAGATCGGCTCGTAGATCGGGTCCATGCGCATCGCCATGTCGGCGGTGGTCATGATGATGCGGGCCTTCTTCGAGGCGTCGCCGGCGTCGGGGGCGAAGTCCTTCTCGGCGAGGTCTTTCGGCGTCCATTGCCAGGCGCCGGCGGGGGACTTGACCAGTTCCCACTCATAGCCGAACAGCACGTCGAAATAGCCCATGTCCCATTGCGTGGGCCGGGGCGTCCAGGCGCCCTCGATGCCGCTGGTGATGGCGTCGGCGCCCTTGCCGCTGCGGAAACTGCTAAGCCAGCCAAGGCCCTGCGCCTCGAGCGGCGCGCCTTCCGGCTCGGGGCCGACATGGGCCGCGTCGCCCGCGCCATGGCATTTGCCGAAGGTGTGGCCGCCGGCGGTCAGCGCGACGGTCTCGTAGTCGTTCATGGCCATGCGCGCGAAGGTCTCGCGGATGTCGCGGCCCGAGGCGAGCGGGTCCGGGTTGCCGTTCGGGCCTTCGGGATTGACGTAGATGAGGCCCATCTGCACCGCGGCCAGCGGGTTCTCGAGCAGGCGCTCGCCCGTATAGCGCGCGTCGCCGAGCCATGTGTCCTCTGCGCCCCAGTAGATGTCCTCCTCGGGCTCCCAGACGTCGGCGCGGCCGCCGCCGAAGCCGAAGGTCTTGAAGCCCATCGATTCGAGCGCGACGTTGCCGGTCAGCACGAACAGGTCGGCCCAGGAGATGGAGTCGCCGTATTTCTTCTTGATCGGCCAGAGCAGGCGGCGGGCCTTGTCGAGGTTGGCGTTGTCGGGCCAGCTGTTGATCGGCGCGAAGCGCTGCGCGCCGGTGCCGGCCCCGCCGCGGCCGTCCGCGGTGCGGTAGGTGCCCGCCGCGTGCCAGGCCATGCGGATGAACAGCGGCCCGTAATGGCCGTAATCGGCCGGCCACCAGGGCTGGCTGTCAACCATCAGCGCGTGGAGATCCCGCTTCAGCGCTTGCAAATCCAGTTTCATGAACGCTTGTGCATAATCGAAGCCGGCGCCCATGGGGCTGGCGACCGCCGGGTTCTGGTGCAGCACCTTCAGGTTCACCTGGTTCGGCCACCAGTCGCGGTTGCGCCGCCCGCCGAGGCCGGTGCGCCGCATCGCGCCATGGCCCATCGGGCAGCCGCCCGCCGCGCCGAGATTGTTTCCGTCCATAGGATCCTCCGCTGCCTGCGGCGCGGCGCGGGGCAAGGTTCCCGCGCGCCGGGCCGCGATGTCCCGCGCCCGCCTCCGCCCGCGCGTGGCGAGGGGGCGGCCGGGTTCCGGTGCGGCAGTGTTAGCCGAGTCTTGCCATCAGTGGAAGTTGCGTTTTCTGATAAGTCTGATTAGAACGACTTATGACCAACCTGACGCTGCGCCAGCTCCGCTATCTGGACGCGCTCGCGCGCCACGGCAGTTTCGGGCGGGCCGCCGAGGCCTGCGCCGTCACGCAGCCGGCCCTGTCGATGCAGGTGCAGGCGCTGGAGGCCGCGCTGGGCGTCGCGCTGGTCGAGCGCGGGGCGCGGACGGCGCGGCTGACCGAGTTCGGCGGGGCCTTCGTCGCGCGCGCCCGCGCCATCCTGCGCGCGGTGGACGAGCTGGGCGATCTGGCCCGCGCGGCGGGCGAGCGGCTGACCGGGCGGCTGCGGCTCGGGATCATCCCGACCGTGGCCCCCTATCTGCTGCCGGCCATCGTCGGCGATCTGGCCCGCGCCAACGCCGCGCTGGACCTGCATGTGCGCGAGACGGTGACCTCGCGCCTCGTGGGGGAGCTGGCGGAGGGACGGCTGGACGCCGCCATCGTCGCCCTGCCCGTGTCGGAACCGGCGCTGACCGAGACAGCGCTGTTCGAGGAGGAGTTCGTGCTGGTGCGCCCCGCGGCCGATGCCGGGCGGCCGGTGCCGGGGCCGGAGGCGCTGCGCGCCATGCGGCTGCTGCTGCTGGAGGAGGGGCACTGCTTCCGCGACCAGGCGCTGTCGTTCTGCGACCTGCGCGCCGCGCCGCCGCGCGAGCTGCTGGACGGCAGCGCGCTGTCGACGCTGGTGCAGATGGTGGCCGCCGGCATCGGCGTCACGCTGATCCCGGAGATGGCGGTGCCGGTCGAGACGCGCTCGGCCGCGGTGTCGGTGGCGCGCTTCGCGCCGCCGCGGCCCACGCGCACCATCGGCATGGTGTGGCGGCGCGCCAGCCCGCTGGCGGCGCCGCTGGGGCATGTGGCCGAGATCGTGCGCGCCGCCGCGGCGGCGATGCGGACCGGGCCGGCGGGGGATGGCGCGGCGCCGCGAGGGGCGCGGGCGGAGGGCGCGCCGGAGGACGGGGCCTGACGGGGGCGGCGACGGGCGCGCCTGACGGCGGCGGGCGACGGGGGCGCCGTCAGGGCCCGTTCCAGCGCACCGCGCCGAGCGGCGCGAGGTCGTAGCCGCCCAGCGCCGCCGCCTTGGCGGCGAAGGCCGGCCCGCGCGCGAAGGCGAACAGGCGCTGCAGCGGCGGATCGAAATAGGCGCGGCGGTCGATGGCGAGGTCGAAGCCCTCGTCGGTCAGCGGCAGGAAGCCGAGGCCGAAGGGCGCGGCGGCGGAACCCAGACCCGCCGCCGCGTCCGCCTCGCCCTGCGCCACCATCGAGGCCGCCTCGGTCTCGGTGCGCGCCACGGCGTCGGTCCATGCCACCGCCCCGGCCAGCCCGGCCGCGCCGAGCACGGTTTCGAGCCACAGCCCCGCCCCGGCGCTGGCCTGCCGCCGCACGAGCCGCAGGCCGCGCAGGCCCTCCGGCCCCGACAGCGCGCGATCGCGCGGAAAGACCAGCCCGCGCCGCCGCAGCGCCCAGCCGACCAGCACCGCCGGCGTCCCGCCCAGCCGCTGCGACGCGGCCGCGACATTCCAGCCATCGCCTTCCGGCACATGCAGGCCGGCGGCGACGGCCGCGCCCTCGGCCAGCCGGTCGAGGCCGTCGAGGCTGCCGTCGAACATGGTGGCGAGGCCGGAGCCGGATTCGCGGATCGCCCAGTCGAGCAGCGGATCGTGGCTGCCCGCCACCACCGCCGCCGCCGCCGCCGCGGCCCGCGGTGCGCCGCCTATGGCGGGCCCGCCCGCCCCGCCGAGCCAGCGCTCGATCCCGGCGCGCGGGAACAGCAGCTTGCCGGTGACGCGGCGGCAGGGGATCTCGCCCGCCGCCGCCATGTCGTAGACCTTGCGCTCGCGCACCCGCAGCAGGGCGGCGACCTCGCGCGTCGTCATGAATTCGGGGGCAGGGACATCCATGCGCGGCAGGATAGCCGCGCGGCGCCCGCGCCGGAAGCGCCCGCCCTAGAGCGAGACGCGCTTCGCGAGCCCCGCCTCGGCCGCCCTCGCGGCCGCGACCGAGGCCACGGCGAGATCCTGCAGCCCGACGCCGGTGCCGTCGAACAGGGTGATGGCGTCGTCGGAGGCGCGGCCCGGCGCGGCCCCCGCGATCACGGCCCCGATGGGGGTGATCGCCTCGGCGCCGATCAGCCCCGCGGCGACGGCGTGCTGCGCCTCGCCGATCGAGACCGACTGCGCGACCTCGTCGCAGAACACCGCGGCGCGGGCGAACAGCGCCGGGTCCAACTCCTGCTTGCCCTTGGTGTCGGTGCCCATGCAGGCGAGATGGGTGCCGGGGCGGATCCAGCCGGCCATCAGCAGCGGCTCGAAGGCCGAGGTGATGGTGATGATCGCGTCGGCCTCGGCGCAGAGCCGCTCGCGTTCCACCGCCTCGAAGGGCAGGCCCAGCTCCCCGGCGACCGCGGCGAGCTTCGGCAGCATCTCCGGGTGGGGGTTCCAGGCCAGGACGCGCTCGAAGGGGTGGATCTCGGCCGCCGCGCGCAGCTGGAACTGCGACTGGTGGCCGGCCCCGACCATGCCCAGCACCCGCGAATCCTTGCGCGCCAGATGCGCGATGGAGACCGCCGAGGCCGCCGCGGTGCGCAGCGCGGTGAGGTGGTTGCCGCCGACCAGCGCCTTGAGCTGCCCGGTGTCGGGGTCGAACAGGAACACCGTGGACTGATGGTTGGTGATCCCACGGGCGAGGTTGCCGGGCCAGTAGCCCCCGGCCTTGACCCCCAGCGTCAGACCGGCGCGGTCGAAGCCGGACTTGAAGCCGTAGAGCGCGTCGGCATGGCCGATGGCCTCGCGCACCACGGGGAAGTTGCGCGCGTCGCCCCGCGCCATGGCGGCGAACACCGCCTCGACCGCGGCGAAGGCGTCGGCGCGGGAGACCACCTCGCGGCAGGCCTCCTCGGTGACGATGAGGATCTCGGGCATGCTGCGCTCCGCGGCCGGAGGGGGGAGGCGCGCGCCGCCGGACGGGGGCGGCGCGCGCCGGGTTCGCGGCGGATTCCCGCTGCGGATTTCCGTGGCGGGAGGGGCCTCAGTAGGCCTTGCCGCGGGCGCTGACCGGCCAGACCGCCTCGACCTTGCCGCCGCGCACGCCGACATACCAGTCGTGGACGTTGCAGGTCGGGTCGCAGTGGCCGGGCACGAGGCGCAGCTTGTCGTTGACCTTCAGCACGCCCTCGGGATCGGCGATGACGCCGTGCTCGTCCGAGCACTTGACGTATTTCACGTCCGTGCGCCCGAAGATCACCGGCAGGCCGCTGTCGACCGACTGCGCCTTGAGGCCGGCGTCGCAGATCGCCTTGTCCGCCTTGGCGTGGGACATGACGGAGGTGAGCAGGAACAGCGCGTTCTCCCATTCGCCCTGGTCGATGCGCTTGCCGTCCTTGTCGAGGATGCGGCCGTAGTCGGCGTCCATGAAGGCGTAGGAGCCGCACTGGAGTTCGTTGTAGACGCCCGAATTGCCCTCGAAATAATAGGAGCCGGTGCCGCCGCCGCCGACGATGTCGCAGTCGAGGCCTTCGGCCTTCAGCGTGTCGACGGCGTCCTTCACCATGGCCACCGCGATGTCGATCTTGGCCTTGCGCTCGTCGTAGCTGTCGAGGTGCTGCATCGCGCCCTGATAGGCCTGGATGCCGGAGAACTTCAGGCCGGGCGCGGCCTCGATGGCCTTGGCGATCTCGACCACGGCGGGGGTGGTGGTGACGCCGCAGCGCCCCGCGCCGCAGTCGATCTCGACGAGGCACTCGATGGTGGTGCCGTGCTTCACGGCCGCCGCCGACAGGTCCGCGACGTTGGCGAGGTCGTCGACGCAGACGATGGTCCGCGCGCCGAGCTTCGGGATGCGGGCGAGGCGGTCGATCTTGGCGGGGTCGCGCACCTGGTTCGACACCAGCACGTCGCGGATGCCGCCGCGCGCGAACACCTCGGCCTCCGAGACCTTCTGGCAGCAGACGCCCACCGCCTCGCCGAGGTCCATCTGGACCCGCGCGACGTCGACGGACTTGTGCATCTTGCCGTGCACGCGGTGGCGCACGCCCATGCGGCGGCAGTGGTCGCGCATCTTGACGACATTGCGCTCGAAGGCGTCGAGGTCGACCACCAGACAGGGGGTCTGGATGTCGGCCTCGCTCATGCCCGGCACGGCCGGGATGTCGTAGCCCACCTCGTAGGCGTCGAACTTGGCTGGCGCGTTCATCGGTCGGTCTCCGGTCAGGACTTCATCCAGGGAAGCTTGTCGAGGTCAACGTTGCCCCCGGTCACGATAACGCCGACGCGCTTGCCGGCGAAAACCCCGGGGTTGCGCAGGATGGCGGCCAGCGGCACGGCGCAGGACGGCTCCATCACGATCTTCATGCGCTGCCAGGTCAGGTACATCGCGTCGATGATCTCCTGCTCCGAGGCCAGCAGCACGTCGGCGACGTAGCGCGACACGAAATGCCAGGTGCGCTCCTTGAGCGGCACCTTCAGCCCGTCGGCGATGGTCTGGGGGGCGTCGTAGGCGACGATGCGGCCCTGCCTGAAGGACTGGTAGGCGTCGTCGGCCTGCTCGGGCTCGGCGGCGTAGATCTTCGTGGCGGGCGAGAGTTCCGACAGCGCGAGGCAGGTGCCCGAGATCATGCCGCCGCCGCCGATGGGGGCGATCACGGCGTCGAGGGGGCCGATGTCCTCGAACAGCTCCTTGCTGCAGGTCCCCTGCCCCGCGATCACGCGCGGGTCGTTGTAGGGGTGGACGAAATCCGCGCCGGTGGACGCCACGACCTCGGCGAACACCGCCTCGCGCGAGCTGGTGGAGGGCTCGCACTCGACGACTTCGGCGCCGTAGCCGCGCATGGCGGCCTTCTTCGCCTCGGGCGCCGTGCGGGGCACCACCACCTTGCAGGGGATGCCGCGGCGGCCCGCGGCATAGGACAGCGACAGGCCGTGGTTGCCCGAGCTGTGGGTCGCCACGCCCTTCGGCGCCTGCGCGTCCGACAGGCTGAACACCGCGTTCGAGGCCCCGCGCGCCTTGAAGGCCCCGGCCTTCTGGAAGTTCTCGCACTTGAAGAACAGCGTCGCGCCCGTCAGCCGGTCGAAGTATTCCGAGGTCAGGACCGGCGTGCGGTGGATGTGGGGCTTGATCCGCTCATGCGCCGCCAGCACGTCGGCGAAGGCGGGAACGTCGATGTCGTCGCCGCGCATGTCAGGCCGCCTCTCTCAGTTTCTGCGCCGTGGTGGCGCGGTAATGCGACTGGGCCGCCGCCACGCCGCGGCCGAGTTCGACAGGATAGCCCAGATCCGCCATCGCCATCTCGATCGTCGCGATGCCGGACAGCATCAGGCTGTCCGTCATCGCGCCCAGATGGCCGATGCGGAAGGCCCTGCCCGCCATCTCGCCCAGTCCCACGCCGAAGGACATGCCGTAGGTGCGGAAGGCGTGGTCGGTGAGCGCGGTGCTGTCGAACCCCTTGGGGACATAGATGGCGCTGACCGAGTCCGAGTAAAGATCCGGCCGCGCGGCCACCAGCGGCAGGCCCCAGGCGCGGGTCGCGGCGCGCACCCCCTCGGCGATGCGGCGGTGGCGGGCGAAGATCGCCTCGAGCCCCTCCTCCGCGATCATCTTGAGGCTTTCGTGCAGGCCGAACAGCAGCTGCACGGGGGGCGTGTAGGGATAGCCGCCGCGGGCGTAGCCGGCGATCATGTCGCGGAAATCGAAATAGCAGCGCGGCAGCGTCGCCTTGGCCATGGCGGCCTGCGCCTTGGCGCTGACGCCGACGATGGCGAGGCCGGTGGCGAGCATGAAGCCCTTCTGCGAGCCGGTCACCGCGACGTCGACGCCCCAGTCGTCCATGCGGAAATCCATCGAGCCGATGGAGCTGACGCCGTCGACCATCAGCAGCGCGGGATGCGCGGCGGCGTCCATCGCCCGGCGCACCGCGCCGACATCGGAGAGGACGCCCGTCGCGGTCTCGTTGTGGGTGACGAGCACCGCCTTGATGCTGCGGGCCTTGTCCGCGGCCAGCGCCGCCTCGATGCGGTCGGCCGGCGCGCCCTCGCCCCAGGGGGTCTCGATGATCTGCACCTTCAGGCCGAAGCGCTGGCACAGGTCGATCCAGCGGTGCGAGAACATGCCGTAGCGCGCCGCGAGCACCGTGTCGCCGGGCGACAGGGTGTTGGCGATCGCCGCCTCCCAGCCGCCGGTGCCGCTGCCCGGGAACAGGATCACGGCGGCGTCGCGGGCCTTGAGCACGCCGCGCACGCCGTCGAGCAGCGGGGGCAGCATGGCGCCGAAGGACGGCGCGCGGTGGTCGAGCGTCGGCGCGTTCATCGCGTGGCGCAGCCGCTCGGGGATGTTGGTGGGGCCCGGGATGAACACCGGATTGAGACCCTGCATCGGCGCGTCCTCCGTTTCTGATTGTTGACAGAATGCCGCGATTCGCGGCAGCGCGCAATTTTTCTGGAAAATTCTTTCACGATGCGGAAAATAGGGCTTGCGCGTTGCGCCGCTTGGGTTTCCCATTTTCCGGGCCGGCGCGGCACGGCGCGCAGGAAAATTATTGCACTGCAACAAGCGGGGATCGGCGATGGAGGCGAAGCGGGCGCGCGGCCGGCCGAGGGCGGCCGAGGGCGAGCGCGCCGGGGCCATGGTGCAGGCGCTGGACCGCGGGCTGGCGCTTCTGGCGGCGCTGGCGCGCGCCGACAAGGCCACGCTGGGCGCGCTGGCGCTGGAGGCCGGGCTGCCCCCGTCCTCGGCGCACCGGCTGCTGTCGACGCTGGAGGCGCACCGCTTCGTCGCCTTCGCGCCGGCGACCGGCGAATGGAGCGTGGGCGTCGAGGCCTTCCGCACCGGCAGCGCCTTCCTGCGCCAGGCGCGGGTGGTGGACGCGGCGCGCGACGTGATGCGCGAGCTGGTGGACCTGACCGGCGAGACGGCCAACCTGGCGCTGCCCGACGGCGGCGAGGTGGTGTTCGTGAGCCAGGTCGAGACCGCCCACCCGATCCGCGCCTTCTTCGGCCCCGGGGCGCGCGCGCCCATGCACGCCTCGGGCATCGGCAAGGCGCTGCTGGCCTGCATGGACCGCGCCGGCGTCGAGCGCAGCCTGCGCCGCACCGGCCTGCCGGGCTACACCGCCCGGACCCGGGTGCGCGCCGAGGACCTGCTGGCCGACCTGGCCGCGACGCGGGCCCGCGGCTGGGCGCTGGACGACGAGGAGCGCACCGAGGGCATGCGCTGCGTGGCCGCGGCGATCTTCAACCATCACGGCGAGGCGGTGGCGGGCGTGTCGATCTCCGGCCCGACGGCGCGGCTGCCGCCCGACGCGCTGGGCGAATGGGGCCCGGCGGTGCGGCGCGCGGCGGCGCGGGTGACCGAGCGCATCGGCGGCGCGGCCCCGGCGCCCCCCGCCGGGTGACGGGCGGGGTCGGGGTCGGGGCCGGGGCCGGGGTCGGGGCCGGGGGCGGCGCCGGGGGGCGGCGTCAGATGGTGCGCAGGTAGGTGTCGTATTCGGCGTCGGTGACGCGCCCGAGCAGGCGGTCGAGTTCCTGCCGCTTCATCAGCGCATAGCAGCGGGCGAACTCGGCGCCGAAGGCCTCGCGGATGAAGGGCGAGGTCTCGAAGGCGGCGATGGCGGCGTGCCAGTGCGCGGGCAGCTGCGCGCCGCGCAGCTCGCGGTCGTGGTCGACCGGCTCTCCCGGATCGCAGTCGCGGCGGATGCCGTGCAGCACCCCGGCGAGGATCGCCGTCAGCGCCACATAGGGGTTGGCGTCGGCGCCGGCGACGCGGTGTTCGAGCCGCGCGCCGGGGCCGCGCAGCGCGGGGCAGCGGATCGCGACGCCGCGATGGTCGAGCCCCCAGGCCGCCACGCAGGGCGCATAGGCGCCGGGGCGCAGGCGGCGGTAGCTGTTGAGGTGCGGCGCGAAGGCCAGCGTGCTTTCGGCCATGGTCTCGATCAGCCCGCCGACCGCGGCGCGCAGCAGCGGGGCCGGCCCCGCCGCCTCGCCCGCGTCGAACAGGTTGCGGCCGTCGCCGTCGATCAGCGACAGGTGGAAGTGCTGGCCCGAGCCCGACTGGTCGCCATAGGGCTTGGCCATGAAGCAGGCGTCCATGCCATGCGCGCGCGCCACGCCCCGGATCGCCCGGCGCAGCAGGATGGCGTAGTCGGCCGCCGCCAGCGGATCGGCGACATGGCCGAGGTTGATCTCGAACTGGCCGGGGCCGAACTCGGCGGTCGCGGCCTCGGCCGGCGCGCCCAGCGCCTTGGCGGCGGCGTCGATCTCGGCCAGCACGCCGGCGAAGGCGGACTTCACGTCGAGCATGTAGATCTGCGCGGCCTCGAGCCGGTCGCCGCCCACGCCGCAGGGCGGGCGGGCGCGCCCGGCCTCGTCGGTCTCGCCGTCCACGAGGTAGAATTCGAGCTCGGGCGCCACCACGGCCGTCAGCCCGCGGTCGGCCAGCCGCTCGACCACCCCTGCCAGCGCCTGGCGCGGGTCGTAGGGGCAGGGCGCGACGCCGTCGGGCATGGTCATGGTCATCAGCGCGACGGCGGTGGGGCGCTCGGCCCACAGCGCGCGGCCGAGCGCGTGCGGGATCGGCCAGCCGACGCCGTCGGGATCGCCGATCTCGACGGCGATGTGCGCCTCGGCCACGTCCTCCGACGCGATGTCGAGGTTGTAGGTGGACATGGGCATGCGCGTAGAGCCCTTGGCCAGCTTGCCGATCTGGGGCGCGGGGATCCACTTGCCGCGCATCACCCCGTTCATGTCGGGGAACACCAGCTCGACGATCTCGATGTCGGGGTTGCGCGCCATGAAGGCCGCCGCGCGCGCGGCGAAGCCGGCCGGGGCGGCGGGTTCGGGTTCGGGCGCGGGCTGGGGTTCGGGTTCGGCCGCCTCGGGCGCGGGGGACAGGTCGACCCGCAGCGCGCGGGCGATGCCGTGCACGGCGGCCAGCCGCGTCTCGCGCCCGGTCTCGACATCGTGGACCGTGGCTTGGCGCAGGCCGGACATCTCGGCGACCTGGAGCTGCGACAGGCCCAGCGCCCGGCGCGCCTCGCGCAGCATGTCGGCGATGCTCATGACGGGGCCGTGGCGAACAGGCACAGCATCTCGAGCGCCACCGTGGCCCCGGCCAGCGCCGTGATCTCGGCATGGTCGTAGGCGGGCGAGACCTCGACGACATCGGCCCCGATCACGCGCATCCCCTGCATGGCGCGCAGGATCGACAGAGCCTGATGCGTGAACAGCCCGCCGCAGACCGGCGTGCCGGTGCCCGGCGCCTGGGAGGGGTCGAGCCCGTCGATGTCGAAGGTGACGTAGGCGGGGCGGTTCCCGACGCGGGCGCGGATCGCGGCGGCGGCGGCGCGCCAGCCCTCCTCGTGCACCTTCACGGCGTCGTAGACCTCGATCCCCATCGGATCGTCGTTGGTGGTGCGGATGCCGACCTGGATCGAGGCGGCGGGGTCGATCAGCCCCTCGAGCACGGCGTGGCGGAACATGGTGCCGTGGTCGATGCGCCCCGCCTCGTCCCTCCAGGTGTCGCTGTGGGCGTCGAACTGCACCAGCGCGAGCGGCGCGCCGTGGCGCGCGGCATGGGCCTTCAGCGAGGGGTAGCTGATGAAGTGGTCGCCCCCCAGCAGCAGCGCCTTCGCGCCGCCCCCGATCAGCCCCGCCACCCCGGCCTCGATGGCCTCGGGCGCCGCTGCGGGAAAGCCGTGGTCCCAGTCGAGATCGCCGTAATCGATGACGCGCATCCGCTCGAACGGGTCGAAGGCCGAGGGCCAGGCCCGCGCCCAGGCGAGGTTGACCGAGGCGGCGCGGATCGCCCGCGGCCCCAGGCGGCAGCCCGGGCGGTTGGTGACGGCCGTGTCGAAGGGCACCCCGGCCACGACCGCATCCGCCGCGCCGGCGTCCTTGGAATAGCGGCGGCGGCAGAAGCTGAGCGCGCCGGCATACATGTAGGCGTCATGGGTGTCGGCGCGGGCGTCGGCGGCGGTGAAGGCGTGGTCGGTGGCGTGGGTCATGTCGGATCCGGGTTGACGCGCGCTGTGTTGTGATCACATATCGCCGTCCATGGCAACCACTCTGGCAACGCCCGCGCCGGAAGCGGCCCCGGCGCACGAGCGGGTCTATCGCGATCTGCGCGACCGCATCCTGCACGGAGAGCTCGCCCCCGGGCAAGCCGTGACCCTGCGCGGGCTGGCCGAGGCGCTGGGCGTGTCGATGACGCCCGCGCGCGAGGCGGTCGGGCGGCTGGTGGCCGAACGCGCGCTGGAGGAGACGGCGACCGGCCGGGCGAGGGTGCCCGCGGCCTCGGCCGCGACGCTGGGCGAGCTGACCGCCGCGCGCGCGCTGCTGGAGCCGGAACTGGCGGCGCGGGCCCTGCCCCGCGCCGATGCGGCGCTGATGGCGGCGCTGCGCCGGGCGGACGGGGCCGTGGAGGCGGCGCTCGCGGCGGGGGACGCCGCCGGCTACGTCCGGGCCAACCTCGCCTTCCACCGGGCGCTGTATCTGGCGGCAGACGCGCCGGCGCTGCTGGCGCTGGTCGAGAGCGTCTGGCTGCAGCTCAACCCCGCCATGCGCATCGTGACGGGGCGCGCCGGCACCGCGGGGCTGGCCGACCACCACGCCGCGGCGATGGCGGCGCTGGCGGCGCGGGACGAGGGGCGGCTGCGCGCGGCGATCCGCGCCGACGCCGAACAGGCCGCGGCGCTGCTGTGCCGCGCCCCCTTGACCGCGGCCCCGCGCCGGGCGACAAGGATGTGATCACAAAAATACCGGAGCATTGCCCATGGGCGCCCTGAACCCGCGCAGCACCGCCGAGATCCAGGCGTCCGACGCCCTGCACCACTGGCACCCCTTCACCGACACGGCGGAGCTGGCCGAGCGCGGCACCCGGGTCATCACGTCGGCGCAGGGCTGCTGGCTGACCACCAATGACGGCGAGCGGCTGCTCGACGGCATGGCGGGGCTGTGGTGCGTGAACGTCGGCTACGGGCGCGAGGAGATCGTCGAGGCGGTCGCCCGCCAGATGCGCCAGCTTCCCTACTACAACACCTTCTTCCAGTGCACCCATCCGCTGGCCACCGAATTCGCCGAGGCGCTGACCGAGGTCGCGCCGGCGCAGATGAACCGGGTGTTCTTCACCAATTCGGGCAGCGAATCGAACGACACCGTGTTCCGTCTGGCCCGCGTCTACTGGGACGCGCTGGGCAAGCCGTCGAAGAAGATGTTCATCTCGCGCCGCAACGGCTATCACGGCTCGACCGTGGCGGCGGCCTCGCTGGGCGGCATGAAGCCGATGCACGGCCAGTCCGGCCTGCCCATCGCGGGCATCCACCACATCCCCCAGCCCTACTGGTTCGGCGAGGGCGGCGACAGCGATCCGGAGGCCTTCGGGCTGGCCCGCGCGCGGGAGCTGGAGAAGGCCATCGACGTGCTGGGGGCCGACAACATCTGCGCCTTCATCGCGGAGCCCATCCAGGGCGCGGGCGGCGTGGTGATCCCGCCCGACAGCTACTGGCCCGAGATCGTGCGCATCTGCCGCGAGCGCGACATCCTGATCGTCGCCGACGAGGTGATCTGCGGCTTCGGGCGCACCGGGCACTGGTTCGGCTCGGACCTCTACGGCATCCCCGCCGACCTGATGCCGATCGCGAAGGGCATGACCTCGGGCTACATCCCGATGGGCGGCGTGTTCATCTCGGACCGCGTGGCGGGGCCGGTGATGGAGAACGCCGGCGAGTTCTACCACGGCTACACCTATTCCGGACATCCGGCCGCCTGCGCCGCGGGGCTGGCCAACCTGCGCATCCTGCGCGAGGAGAAGCTGCCCGAGCGCGTCGCGACCGACATCGGCCCGTATCTGGCGACGGCCTGGGCGCGGCTTGCCGACCATCCGCTGGTGGGCGAGGCGCGGACCAGGGGGCTGCTGGGCGCGCTGGAGCTGGTGGCCGACAAGGCCACGCGCCGGCGCTTCCCCGAACCCGGCAGGACCGGCGGGCGCTGCCGCGACCTGAGCGTGAAGCACGGGCTGGTGATGCGGGCGGTGGGCGACAGCATGATCATCTCGCCGCCGCTGGTGATCAGCCGCGAGGAGGTGGACGAGCTGGTGCTGCGCGCGCGCCGCGCGCTGGACGAGCTGGCCGACGCGCTGACGCGCGAGGGAGCGTGGCGGGGCTAGAGGCCCTTGCCGGGGCGGCCCCGCCGCGGGATGCTGGCGGCCCGGATCGGAGAGTGCCCGCCCCCATGACCCCCGGCTTCTGGATCGCGCTCGCCGCCATCGTGGC